>CAZYOX010000066.1:0-14410 GCA_964649285.1 uncultured Bryobacterales bacterium
TTGGAGTATGGGAAAGTCACATAGGCCGGTCCATTCATTCATGAAGATTTTTTTGAACTCCACGGCTATGGCAACGCCTTTGGAAGGAAAGTTTTGATTGATCCAGGTTGGGAAATTGCCTCCCAGAAACTTGACGTTTTCCCGGACATCGAGACGGACGCCGGCACTCGTTATAGACGATCCCAGCGCCTCCTTGAACTCGTCAATCACCCGCCCCCAGCGGCCGCGATCCACTGACCCGCTGCCGATATTGATGTCGGGATTGGCAGCGGGGTCGGCAGCGGCAGACCCCGGTCCGAGCCGGCGGTGATTGTAGGAGTGAAGATCGAGGACAACAAATCCGCCATAGCGGGAGCTCAGGAATTCCAGAAGTTCGCCTACGTGAGAATAGAAGGCGTCATAACCGGCGAGGGATCGCTGCACGAGAGCTGCCGGCGGCGGCGACTTCCATACGTTGAGGCCCCAGGCGTCTTCGGGCGATTGGTAAACGGCTTTGTCTCGGGGGCGGTTCAGATCCACTTCGAAACGGGAACGTCGGCCGATGAGGCGGTTGGGCGCAACGGCCGTAAGCAAACCGGTGTATGGGTCCTCCTCGCGGAGCCGCACGGCATCGTCGAGCGCGAGCAACATGGCGACTTCACGGCGTACGAAGTGGCCGTCATGGATGGCAGTAGCTACAAGCGGCCCCTCACCGGAAGACTCCGTGTAGATGGGCGGATCGTCACGCTGGGGCCAAACCACCTTTTCCACGTCAAGTGGACCGACGGCAGGCCAGGACTGTTGCACCATGGATAGGGTTTTGCCAGCGGCCGGCAACGGAGAGATCTGGCTAACCTTTGATTAACCAAGGCATTTATGGAAAATAGTCGCGGCATCACGCTGGATTTCTACCAGACCCTTGTTCGTCACCGCACGGGCAAAGGCCGAGGTGCGGAATTAATGGAGTATTTGGCGGTTGAAGGGCTACCGGCGGACCCTTGGGAGCATAAGGTTCTCTACGACGTCTTCGATTTCTATGGAGAAGCGTTTCGCAGCGACTTCACCGCGGCTGAGGAGGAAGACTTTTGGGTGCAGCTGACTGAACGGCTTTTTCGCCGCTTGCACGTGGGCGGCAAGCAGATGCCGTCTCCCGCGCTGCATGGCGAAGCAGTCAGGGCTCTGCTGGGACCGAAGAGTCTTGTTCCCTACGAAGACGTTCCGCCTATGCTCAAGTGGTTGCAACGCGGCGGAACGAGAATAGGCGTCGTTTCCAATTGGCAGCGCGGATTAAGTCATTTCTGCCGCGAGTTGGGAATTCTGGATTATTTCGATTTTGTGGTGGTGTCGGCGGAGGTCGGGTTTCAAAAACCGGATATTCAGATGTTTGAGATCGCCGCGGAGCGCATGGGTCTAGCTCCAGGCCAGATCCTGCATATTGGCGACCATCCCGAGCAGGACGTCGGAGCCGCGAGGGCCTGCGGGTATCAGACCCTGCATCTGGTGCGCGAGGATTCGACGGAAGTTCCATCGCCGCCGACGATTCGCTCGTTGGAGGAACTGCGGGAGTGCTGGCCGCGCTAACGCTGCCAACGACGTTAGGACTCCGCTGTCCGGAAACGCGGCTGGTTCAAGCGTGAGGCAATCAGCGCCTGTATCGCCGCCGGCTCAGCAGGCTTCACCCAGTGGTGGTCAAAGCCTGCTTCGGCTGTTTGCTGTTTGTCTTGGTCCTGGCCCCAACCGGTTAGGGCGACCAATGCCATTTTTTCGCCCCACGGTTGTTGGCGGATTCGCCGGGCCGCTTCGCAACCATCCATCGTCGGCATGCCGATGTCCATCAAAACCAAGTCAGGCCTAAACTCGGCGGCAAGCTGCACAGCCTCCTGCCCGTCATAGGCCGTGCGGACTTCGCTGCCCAGCATCTTGACGACCATGCTGAGCATGTCGGCGGCGGCCTTGTTGTCATCCACCACCAGAACACGACTTCCGGCGCCGGACTGCGAGGAATTCAAAGCAACAGCGATATCGTTGGCCTGCCCGTCGCTCTCCATTTCGGGAATATCGTCCGGTCGAGGAAATTGCAGATGGAATTCACTTCCCGTGCCGGGGCCATCGCTCCTTACCCGAATTGTTCCGCCGTGCATTTCAACCAGCCGCTTAACCAGCGTGAGGCCAATGCCCAGCCCTCGATAGCCTTTTTCCAAGGGCCGGTCGATTTGCGAGAACATTTCGAAGACGTCGGACTGCAGGTCGAGAGGGATGCCCATGCCGTCATCTCTGACCGTTACGACAACGCTATCATCTTGGAGCCCCGCGGACAGCCAAATATGTCCTCCTTGAGGCGTGTATTTGGACGCGTTGTTGAGCAGATTGGAAAGAATCTGGGCGAGTCGATTTGGGTCGGCCTCGAGCGAGGGAGGCTTTTCCGGCAGGGTAACCGTTAGTTCTTGGCCTGCCTCCGCAATAATGCCAAGGACTTCCTCGACCGCGTTCCGAACGGCTTCCGAGATGGAGAAGCGACGCTTCTCAAGCGTCATCTTTCCCTGAGCGATGCGGGAAACGTCTAGCAGATCATCGATGAGGTGGGTCAGGTGAAGGGTCTGACGTTCAATCGTCGCTCGCACGTCCTCAAGCTTCTCAGGGTCATGCTTGAGCGTCTTCATGACCTCCAATCCCGAGCGTAAGGGGGCTAAGGGGTTCCTCAATTCGTGGCCCAAGATGGCTAGGAACTCCGTCTTGCGGCGGTTCGCGATGGACATTTCCGCGGCGACCCTCCGCAATTCCTCCTGAATCCGCAGATGTTCGGTGATGTCGGTATTGGTGCCGAACCACCGCACCGCTTGGCCCGCCTCATCCCGAATGGGTACGGCGCGAGAGAGGAACCAGCGGTAGTTGCCGTCCTTGCCTCGGAGCGGGAACGTGTCTTCCCAGGACTCGCCCGTGTCGCGCGACCTGTTGACGCTCTCGATCACGCCGTCGACGTAGTCGGGGTGGACCGCTTGCCTCCAACCCCAGCTGCGCAGATCTTCGAACGACATGCCGGTGTAGTCCAACGAGCGCTGGTTGTACCAGGTGACATTGCCCAACTCTTCGCAAATCCAGGCGAGTTGATCCATATTGTCGGCCAACATGCGCAAGCGCCCTTCGGTCTCGCGCAATGTCTTTTCGGTTCGCTCAAGATTCTCAAAAAGCCGCTGCTGCGTGAGATCGTTGAGCAGTACGCAATAGGTAGCGGAGGGTCCTTCGTCAGGGATAGCGCGGACTGTGAGATGAACCGGCACGCTGGCTCCGCTGCCGCGGCGCAAACGGACCTCGCCCTGGCCGTCCCTGATGGACGAATCAAAGGCGGCCCGATCTTCCGTAACCACGAAGTCCCGCAGCACGGCGCCGGTTAGCCGCTCCGCCGGCGTCTCCAGCAGATTGGCCAGGTAGTCATTGCAAAACAGAACGGTTCCGTCTTCGAAGAGGGTGGCCGCGCCGTGCTGCATTGCTTGGACAAATAGCCGGTACGGACGATCCGCGGTCTCCAGCGCGTAGACTGCATCGCCTCCCGAATGCGCCACCACAAACGCGTCCACCTCGCCGCCGCGGATCGCGCGAAGCGTCTCTTCCGCTTCTTCCAACTGAAGCCGCAACTCTTGATTTTCCCGGAGGATCTCGTCCGTCAAATCGCCTTGGCCAGCCATGAGCCTAACCTTTCCCTTCGGATTGAGCCATCGTCTATTCCGTGCGTTGCAGATCCAGCCCGAAGAGAATCCTCTCCTTGTCCGACAGGTCTCCGATGAAGCGGCGGAGCGGCAAGGGGAACTTCTTCACCAAGGTCGGCGTTGCCACGATTTGCTCGTCCCGGGCCAGCGCGGGATAGCGGTAAAGGTCAATCACGTCCAATTGGTAGGAGCCCCGCAGGTACTCCTCGCAGATGGCCTTGATCGTCGAGACAGCCTGCGAAGAGCGCGGCGTCATTCCGGTCACGAACAGCCGTAGGACAAACTTCTTGGTCGCCCCCACGGTTGAGTTCTCGTTTGTTGGCATTTCCCGTTTCTTCCGGTCCTGGGGGGTTGTACCTTCGATGTCGGAAATGTAGCATCCGTTACTGTTTTCTAGGCCGAAGTTGCAGCCCCACCAGGGTGCGTTCCGTGTCCGAGAGGTCGCCGATGATCTTTCGAAGCGGCTCCGGCAGCTTGCGCACGAGCGTGGGAATCGCAAAAATCTGGTCTTCCCGAGCCAGCCGCGGGTTGACCAACAGGTCGATCAACTCGATTTGATAACGGCCCGGCAGATGCTCTTCGCAAAGCCGCTTGAGATTGATCAGCGCGGCCCTCGACCTTGGCGTTTGCCCCGCAATATAGAGCCTGAGCTCCCAGAGTTCGTCGTCTGCGGTCAGCGAGGGCGGTTCCGTCGCGTGGAGGTCTGATTCCCGTTCCTGCGTCATTCTCTAGCCTCCCGTTGCACTGCTAAGTGATCCGCGGGCGCGTCCCGCGCTTGCTCAGCCATTCGGCTCTGGCCCATCTCAGCGCGGTTATCGATGCGGCGTTCGGCGTCTTGTTGCGCTTCAGCAATGATTTGGCGAATCTCCGCTTCTTCCGCCTCGAACTCCGACCGCAGTGCGGCCACTCGCTCCTCTATTGCTATACGCTTGCGTTCCAGTTCGCGCTTGCGGCGTTCGATTTTCTGGTTCCGCGCGGCGACCTCGGCCCGCTCCTTGGCTTCCTGAGCAACACGCATGGAGCCGGTCAATACGCCCTCGGGTCCAACATAGACTTCCTTCAACTCGATGCCTTGATTGCTGATCAGGAACTCGCGAATTTGGTTGGAATGCCCCATGCCCCGCGACTTCAAGACATATATGCCGCGATTGCGTTCTCCACCGAGCTCGATGTCGCGGACCAATATCCAGGTGTCGATCAGGGACGAAATGCCCGCCTGGGTCGACTCCATAAAAGCAGTCCCGGAAGTGAGGTTGACGAACAGCGCGGTGATTCCTTGCGATTTCAGATAATCCACAAGCCGCATCAACATCGCTTGAGCCTCAAAGACCGTTCCGGCAGAGATGAAGTTGCTAATCGGATCAAAGACAACGACTTGAGGTTTGAAAGCGGCGATCTGCTTTTGAATCGTCGCCAGGTGGAGTTCCAGCCCCAACTGCGTCGGACGCCAAGCGTTAATGCGGAGTAATCCCTGCTCGATAGCCGGCGCAAGGTCCACACCGATCGAGCGCATGTTTCTTTGAAGCTGGTCCGGCGACTCTTCAAACGCGAAGTAGAGGCAGCGCTCCCCGCGCCGGGTGGTCGCGTAAGCAAGATGAGCGGCTATGCTCGTCTTTCCCGTCCCGGCGGTGCCAGACACTAATACGCTGCTACCCCGGAAATACCCCGCTCCGCCAAGCATGCCGTCGAGCTGCGGGATTCCGGTCGTGATCCGCTCCGTGCTCACATCGTGAGTCAGTCCGTAGGATGTGATTGGGAGTACCGAGATTCCCTTTTCATCGATCAGGAACGGATACTCGTTGGTTCCATGAAGGGTGCCGCGATACTTGACGATGCGTAGACGCCGCGTGGCTAGTTGGTCTGTGACGCGATGATCGAGCAGAATCACACAGTCGGAAACGTATTCCTCCAGGCCCTGACGAGTCAGCGACCCGGCGCCCCCGCGCTCGCCCGTAATGACCGCCGTTACTCCTCTATCCTTCAACCAACGAAAGAGCCGCCTCAATTCCGCCCGTAGGGCGGCATCGTCGGAAAGGCCGCCAAACAGCGCCTCAATCGTATCTAGAACGACGCGTTTTGCCCCGACTTCGTCAATCGCAAAGCCTAGCCGGACAAACAATCCCTCAAGATCGTACAGCCCAGTCTCTTCGATTTCGCTGCGCTCGATGTGCACATGATCAATCGCAAGCTTTTTCTCGGCGACGAGCGTCTCTAGGTCGAAACCTAGCGAGCGAACGTTCTGGGCCAGTTCGTCGGCTCGCTCTTCGAACGCCATAAAGACGCCGGGCTCCTGGAACTGAGTCGCCCCACGCACCAGGAACTCCATGGCGAGCAGCGTTTTGCCGGAACCGGCCGCGCCGCATAGAAGCGTTGGCCGCCCGCGTGGGAATCCGCCTCCCGTTATATCGTCAAGTCCATCGATGCCCGTCGCCGCCTTCGGCAAACTTGGCGAAGCAGCATCTTCCTTTCCAGTTTGTGTGACGGCCAAACTAGGTTCCCCCCCAATTCTGTTCCCGGCAGCAAATAATTCCGGTTTGCCGACATGTCAACTCTGTTCGGTCGCGGACTCTATGCACGCGCTCCGGTTTCGCGAGTTGAATCGCCGGGCAGGGTTCCGTTTGCGCGATCCTAGTATAGGAGAAACCTCGGCGCCGCCATAATGAACGAGGCGAATGATTCGAGGAGCATCTTGTTGCTGAGCCACGTAGGGACGCGAACCAACGCAAAGCAAGGAGAAGCATGCAAGGCAAGCTGACGGCATTGACTCTTCTAGCCGGCGTCGGATTGACGCTGTGGTCCGCTCAAGGCGAGGCGAGAGCCCCGATCCGAGTTACCGAGCAACACTACCGCGTCTACCGCGGCGATGGAAGCCAAGCGACCATGGACGAGTTGCTGACGGCCGCACGGGAGGCAAAGGTGACTTTTTTGGGCGAATCCCATGACGACCGTGCGGCGCATTACGTGGAAGAGCAGGTGCTGCGCAACATCTACACGCCTGGTTTGACGCTGTCGTTGGAGATGTTTGAAAGCGACGTGCAATATGTGGTGGACGAGTATCTCGCGGATCAGATCTCCGAAGAACATCTCGTGGAGAGCGGCCGCGCCTGGCCGAACTACAGGAACGACTATCGCCCCCTGATCGAGTTCGCAAAACAGCGTGGGATGCCCGTGATCGCGGCGAACGCGCCGCGCCGTTACGTCAACCGCGTGAGCCGCCTCGGCGCCGATGCACTGCTGGAACTCGGCGACGAAGCCAAGCGGTCGTTGCCGCCATTGCCATACGCCGAGGCGTCTCCGCGCTATGCAAAGAAGTTCAACGATCTGATGGAGGAGCATCGCCGATCAGCAGCGCTCAGGGCGCGCGAGAGGGGAGATCTCGCCCGCGCGAAAGAGTTGGAAGGGCCTGGGGATCACACCAAGGGTCTCGCGGCGCAAAGTCTATGGGATGCTTCGATGGCCTACTCGATTGCCCGCACCCTAACGGCCAAGCCGGGAACGCACATCCTGCACGTCAACGGCAGCTTCCACTCAGCGGAACGCATGGGCATTCTCGAGCATCTGGAGCGCTACCGTCCCGAAACGTCGGCTGTGGTGGTCACGATGCTCTCCGACGAATCGTTCCCTCGGTTTAACTCGGAAAATATGAGCGGACTCGGAGACTTCGTCGTCGTGACGGACCCTTCCCTTGCACGCAGCTACTCGAACGAAAACGACGGCGGAAGCAACAACTAGCGGCTCTTCCCTTTGGCGGACGCAAAGAGGCCCTAGGAACGGACGGGAGAGCGCGGCCGGCAAAGCCTAGTCTTGGCGCAAAAGTCAAGCAAGTTCTTGGGTCTCGGCCAAGAAATACTCCTGATTACGGCCTTGTAGCTCCAGATCGGCTGTAGATATATTGGGACGTACCGCTGTGCATGTAATAGGCCACGAGCCTTTGTCGCTAGCCGCAGCCGCCCGCGCGGTCCGCCTCGTCCGAAACTTTGCTGACGTTGGTCACCTCGCTGTTGTGAAAAAGTGAGTTGAAGAAGTGCGAAGGCAACGGCGTTGCGAGGCCCCCAAGGAGTCAGTTGCGTCCGAGATCTTGTCGATTGATCGACGAGCCAAGCTTCCCTATCTCGAATACATCCAAGAATACGTCCGGCCGAACAAGCCGGTCATAGTAACCGACGCGATCGAACACTGGCGAGCATTGGGGAAATGGACGCCCTCGTTCTTTCGCGAACGCTACGGCTCGATGGACATCGGGATGCCTGGGCTGACGATGGGCAAGTGGATCGACAAGCTCGAGGCCTCGGAGCACGAGAATGCCGCCAAGCTCCCCTACTTGCGGAACCGCAGCATCCACGAGCACTTTCCTGAGCTGAGGGCGGACATCTCGCCGTCGCCCATCTACATGCGGCCGAATTGGTTTGACAGTCCGCTGATGCCGAAGCGCATCTGGTCCAACCGAACCGCGCTATTCATCGGGGGACGAGGCAGCGGATTCCCGTACTTGCACTACGACAATTATCATGAGTTTGCCTTTGCCTTTCAGATCTACGGCGAGAAGGAGTTCATCTTCCTGCCTCCCGAACAGACCCCCTACGTCTATCCTCTTGCGTCCTCCAAGGGGATAGCCAACAAGTCGAGCATACCGGACGTCGACAACCCTGATTTCGAGAAGTTTCCGCTGTTCGCCAAGGCCACGCCGCTGCGCTTTGTTTTGAGACGCGGCGAGATGCTCTTCATCCCTGCCGGCTGGTGGCACACGACGCGGATGCACACGGTTTCCATCGCGATCAGCAGCAATGCCGCTAACTCCTTCAACTGGGGAGGCCTGATGAGCGATCACTGGAAATCTCTCAAGACGCATCCGTTCTCAACGCTGGCCGGCCTGCCCTACCTGGAATTCATCCGTTTGTGCGAAGGATTCCGTGATATCGCCTACCGCAACCGAGACCTCTACTCGCAACGGCATCGTGGGACTTGACGCAGGCGCCACGACGAACGGCGCCTAGGTTTTACGCCCCGCAGTGGGTACAATGAACCCGTCTATGGCGTCAAGGATGACCTCCAATCACACAAATCGTCTGTCAGGCCGATCGGCTTCGCGGCTGGTTGGGCGAATGGCAGGCATCGCTCTCGCCACGGCATGGATTCTAAACGCACAAGCGCCGCGCTCTGTATGGGACGGCGTCTACAGCCCAGAGCAGGCCGAGCGGGGCAAATCCGTCTACGACCAGTCTTGCGCTGCATGTCACGGCGCGGCTTTGCAGGGCGGCGACGAAACGCCTCCGCTGGCCGGCAGCAGCTTCTTGGCAAACTGGAACGGTCGGTCGGCAGGAGAACTCTTCGAGATCACCAGCGCGACCATGCCGGCAGGCCGACCAGGCACGCTGAGCTCGGCACAGTACGCTGACCTGCTTGCCTACATCTTCACCGCTAACCATCTCCCAGGCGGACGTCAGGAGCTAAGCGCGGACAGTAAGGCCCTGCAAGGAATCCTTCTCGAGACGGAACGGGGTTCGGGCGCCGGGGCCGGTTTGCACGCCTCGGCAACGCCTTCGAGCGCCGCCGCGCCCACGGTACTCGTGGAGGGTCGGCCTATCGAGACGCGTCCGCCCGAGAAGCGTGACAACAAGCCTACGTTCCCGCAGCAAACCCGCGCGCCTTACCACAAGACCGCCCCATACAAGATCACGACGCTGGTCGATGACCTCCCAGTGCCGTGGAGTCTCGCGTTCCTTCCCAATGGCAAGATCCTCTTCACCGAAAGGCTGCCGGGGAGCATTCGCGTTTTGGACAAGGACGGCTCGGTCTCAGGTCCCGTTGCCGGCGTGGAAGAATTGTCATCGCCCAAAGCGACGATGATCGGCGTTCTCGACGTTATGCCCGACCCCGACTACGCCCAAAATCACCAAATCTTCTTCACTTTTTACGATGTGATCGACGGCACCAACACCAATACGTATGTCGCCCGGGCTCGTCTGGACGAAGCAGGACCTGCTTTGCGCGATGCGAAGGTAATCTTTCGGGCCAAGCCTGACATCCCGTCGAAAAGACTCGGAGGCAAGACGGGCGGCCGCATCGCCTTCGCGCCGGACGGCACCTTGTTCCTCCCAATTGGCGACCGGTCGGATTCCCCGCCCTGGAATGTCGCGCAGGAGTTGGACAATCATCTGGGCAAGATCCTCCACATCACAAAGGACGGAAAGCCGGCCCCTGACAATCCGTTCCTGGGTCAACCCGGCGTCCTGCCTGAGATCTGGGCCTACGGCATGCGCAGCCAGGAGGGCCTTGCATTCGACCCCAAGACCGGCCGTTTGTGGGAGCACGAGCACGGCGCTCGGGGAGGCGACGAGCTAAACATTGTTGAGAAGGGTAAGAACTACGGTTGGCCGATCGTTACGCATGGCATTGATTATCCGGGCGGCCCGATCGGTGCAGGCATCACGCACAAGGACGGCATGGTCGATCCGGTGTACTACTGGGATCCGGTGATCGCCCCCTCGGGACTCGCCTTTTATCAGGGCACGCTGTTCCCAGAGTGGCAGGGCAGCGTTTTTGTAGGCGGTCTGCGAGGCCAGGTCCTCAGCCGTCTCAAGATCGTGAATGACAAGGTCGTCGAGGAAGAGCCTCTACTGACGGAACTGAATTCACGCATCCGCGACGTGCGAGTGGGACCGGACGGCGCTGTGTATGTCCTAACCGACAGCGGAACACCCACGACCTCGCCCGACTCACCGCGAGGAAGCAAGCTGCTGAAGCTTACGCCTAAGTAGCCCAAGGCCAAATTCGAACAGGGGAGTATGGCGCGAGAGGGGGACTCGAAGAAGGCCCCTCCTCGTCCGTTGAATCTGGTCTATAAGGGAAACCGCCGTTGAGAACCGCTGTTCGGTCCCTCTTGAAGTGCCGCAGACTGGGTCGGCCTCTACTTTCCAATCTAGGAAGTCACTTGCGAAGCCGACTGGCGGCCCCTTCAGGCGTTACTCAGAGCTACAATTGCTGCGGCTTAGTCATCGACCTCCGATCCGTGTTACCGCATCGTCGAGAGACTCGGCGAGAGCGGGCGAGGTCGAGGACACGACGCTGATGAGTAGACCTCTATGAGCAAGCACGCGCGGATTCGACTAGTGAAACTGGTTCGTGTTGTTCTCCTGACGGTCCTCTGCTCGCCCCTACCGGCGGGCGCGCAGGGCATCATCTCGACTATCGCGGGCAACGGTTCTGCTGGTTTTTCCGGGGACGGCGGCCCGGCGACCCAGGCAGCGTTGCGTACCGCGCAGCGTGTAGTTGTCGATTCGGCCGGCAACGTTTACTTTTCCGATACGGCCAACTACCGAATTCGCCGAATCACACCGGAAGGGATCATAGATACCGTCGCAGGGAACGGAGCCCCCGGGTACTCCGGGGATGGCGGCCCTGCCAACGAAGCCGCTTTGAACCAGCCCAACGGAGTCGCGTTGGACATGGCGGGCAACCTGTACATTGCCGACTCCACGAACAACCGCATTCGCCGAATGACTCCAGAGGGGATCATCCGCACAGTTGCCGGAAACGGAGTCCGGGGCTACTCCGGAGACGGCGGAGCGGCAACCGAAGCAGCCCTGAATTATCCGATGGGCGTCGCGGTCGATGCAGTGGGAAATTTGTATATCGCGGACACGGAGAATAACCGGATCCGAAAAGTAACGCTGGACGGTATCATCCGCACCGTCGCTGGAAATGGAGAGCAAGGCGCCATTGGTGATGGCGGCCCCGCAACGGATGCGCAATTGTTTCTTCCCGCCGATGTGGCGATCGACCGGAACGGGAACATGTATCTTGCTGAGTCGCGAGCCTATACATACGGCTCATACGTTGACGGTGACCATAGCATTCGGAAGGTTACGGCAGACGGCATCATCACCACGGTAGCTGGCGGGCGCAAGCCTTCAGACGGCCTCTGTTTTCCCCAGGCGGTGGCTATCGACGCAATCGGCAACGTCTACATCACCGACAGCGGGTTTCACAGGATCCGCAGATTGGATCTGTCCGGCGCCCTTACAACAGTGGCAGGCAGCAGCGCCGACCTTGAGGGCGGCTTTGGGGGAGACGGCGGTCCCGCAATCGATGCGCTATTAGATCTGGGCACGAAGGACTACCTAAAGACGTGCGGAGGCGCGGCGGTGGACAGCGCGGGGAATCTCTACATTGCCGACTGCGAGAATAGCCGTATTCGGAAGGTAACTTCGGCCTCGACGCCCCTCGTTCCTGCAGGAGCAGTAGTAAATGCCGCCAGCTTCGCCTCGGGCTCGAGTCTGGCGCCGGGGTCGCTGATCTCGGTGTTCGGGTACTTCCTGGCTTCCGAGCCTTCACCGGCCTTCGCCAGTACCGACGTCACCGTCGGCGATCTTGCCGCATCTCCGCTCTACATTTCGACCGGGCAGATTAACGCTCAGGTTCCCTATGGCGCTCCGCTGGGAGAAACGACCATTGCGGTGCGCACCGCGGCTGGAGCCGGGAGCGTTCCTGTCGCCCTGGTCCCTGCGTCACCGGGAATCTTCACCCTCGGCGGATCGATGGGAAATCAGGGGGCTGTGCTGGCGCAAACCGGAGAAGTGGCCGCGCCCATTGGCAGCTTACCGAATCACGTGGCGCGGCCAGCAGCGCGGGGTGAGTTCCTTTCGATCTACGCGACCGGCCTCGGCGATGTCACCAATCGACCAGCGAGCGGCACGCCTGCTCCTAGCGAGCTTCCATGGTCAGAGACCGTGTTGACACCGACGATCTGGATCGGCGGTGTGGCGATCCAGCCAAGCTTTTCCGGCCTGGCGCCCGGCTGGGTGGGGCTGAATCAAGTGAACGTGAAACTACCGGCCGAGCTGCCCACCGGTGACGCGATCCCGCTCAGGATCGAGATTGGCGGCGTCGAGTCGAACACTGTGACGATCGCGGTGCAGTAGGTTCTGCGCTTCAAGGCGTCGCGGGCCCGTCAACTCCGGTCGATGCGGGCGCGAATCATCTGGGAGAGCTCGTGGCGGGCCTGAGCCTCGACCTCTCGATCCACTTTCTGAAGGACGATGGCATAGGCCTCCTGAATCGTCGCATTGAACGGAGCGCGCTGGGCCGCCGGCTCGATGAAAGGAAGGGCCTCGACCGCCCGGTCATCTTCGATCAACTGCCAAGTGACACGACAAGCATCTGCTAGCCGGGCTATCTCGCCCTCGCTCGCTTCGAGATCAACATGTACCTCTCGTACTGCCAGGATGCTGCAATGGCTGTGACGAAGCGCTCGCGTGGTGACTGGGTCGAGCCATTCGGGAACCAGGGGGGCGAAGGCGCGACTGCCGATAACAAGCATTCCTGCATCGTCTGCGGCGTCGACTATTCGTTCGGCCGGGCTTCCCGTCACCACGACGACCTCGACGTCGAGCCCGCTTACCGGGTGCTGGGCAAGCATCTCCTCCAGATCTCGGCGTGCCTCCTCTACTGATGGCCCCTCGCCAGCCGGAGTATCCGATAGGACCGTCATGACGCGCAGAGGCGCCTCGAAGAGCCGCGCCATACGGACGGCGGATGTGAGCCCGAGCTTGGATGGCGAGTTGAGGTTGAGCGGGCAAAGCACAGGCCGCTTGACGGCCCGCGCCTCCCGCACGACCCAGACGGGGACAACTGCGCTGTGGACGATGGCCTCGACCGCTGAGCCCACGAGCCATCGCCGGATGGTCGCCGGCCGGCCGCCGCCCGTGATGATGAGCTGTGCGCCGATGCGTAGGGCCGTATTGATCGCAAGTTCTGCGGGAGCGCCAACCTGCACCTCGTCCCGAACATCCAGCCCCGCTTTCCTGAGCGGTTGCAGCCGCAGATCCAGGGTTTGCTTCGCCTTGGCGATCCGGTTGGCGGTACTCGGTTCGCTCTCCATGCGGCGCTTGCCGAGCGCATGCACGACTACGAAAGGGCACTTGAGCCGTTGGCCGAGGTCCAGAGCCGTAGCCAGCAGCTCATCGATATGGTGGTCGAGGGGCAATGCCACCACGACCGGCTTTAAGTTAGTCATGATTCAACTCACCTTCACTAAAAGGAACGCTCGTTTCGTCGCGCAGGAGTTCACGCCCGTCCGAAATGCGAGCGAATAGGTAGTAGAGACCAGGAATCACAAGCACTCCGAGCACCGTGCCGAGGAGCATGCCGCCGACGCCCGTGACCCCGATGGTCCGATTGGCAACCGCGCCGGCCCCATGGGCAATGACCAGCGGAAGGAGACCTGCAACGAAGGCGAAGGAGGTCATCTGGATTGCCCGGAAGCGAAGTTTTCCTCCCTCGATGGCAGCGTCTTTGAGCGAGGCGCCCTCGTTCCGACGCTGCACCGCAAACTCCACGATGAGAATCGCGTTTTTGCCCAAGAGGCCGACTAACATGATCATCCCGAGCTGAGCCCAAACGTCGTTCGCCAATCCGAAGGCATACAGGAACAAGAAAGAGCCGAGGATGCCGACCGGCAGCGATAGGACCACAGCCAGAGGAATTAGGAAGCTCTCGTACTGCGCAACTAGCACGAGGTAGACGAACACCACCACAATCAGGAAGATGTAGATTGCCGCGTTGCCCTTCTGTGACTCGTCCCACGATAGGCCTTCCCAGCCCAAGTCATATCCCCGCGGCAAAGTCTCGGCGGCTACCTGCTGCACTGCCTCAATGGCCTGACCCGTCGAGTAGCCCGGAGCGGGCACGAGCTGAATGGCGGCCGAAGGGTACAAGTTGTATCGGGT
>CAZYOX010000067.1:0-14345 GCA_964649285.1 uncultured Bryobacterales bacterium
GATACATGGGGATGAGCATCATCTCCCAGAAGAAGTAGAACAGGAACAAGTCCAAGGCGAGAAAGACGCCAATCACGCCGGCCAACACCCAGAGCAAATTGAAGTGGAAGAAGCCGACGCGCTCTCGGATTTCCGTCCAGGAACACAAGACGCCCAGCACGCCTAAAAATATGCTCAGCGTTACCAGCACCAAGCTGAGTCCGTCGACTGCCAGGTGGAACGAGATGCCGAAACGCGGGATCCAGGGCGTCTGCTGCTCCGCGATCCAAACGCCAGGCGCTGCGGCTCCGTTGTAGGAGCCCCAAAGGGAGGTGACCAGCACAGCGTCGATGGCCAGTGCGGCCAGCGACACCGCGCGGCTAGCGCCGGGGCGAACCTGTTCCGCCAACCAAGCGAGTAAGCCGCCGCCGGCCAAGACGAGGATGAGGAGCGTTAGTGTCATGGGCGGATGAGGAGAGCGAGAAGTAAGATGGCGCCCAGACCGACGCTGGCCGCATACCACCGCAGGTGTCCTGTCTGAGTCGCGCGGACGGCATGGTGCAGGCCTCTGGTGAGCGCTGCTGTGCCGGCGTAGATGCTGTCGACGATGTCGGCGCGGTTAATCTCGGCAAGTCCGGTGAGAGGTCCGACAAACAACATGTGATAAAGCCGGTCAAAAGCCCAGCCGCTGCGCCAGAAGGCAGCAAGGGCTCCGCCCTCGCCCTCTTGCGGAGTGCGGCGGTAGAAAAACATCCAGGCCACCGCCAAGCCAGCAAGGGAGATCACGATCGCCGCTGCCAGCGCCAAAGGTTCTTGGGAGAGCACTTCTTCGGATGCCGTACTTACAGGAACCGCTGAGCTTAGGAAGTGCGAGAAGGCTTCCACGTGACCCAGCACGTGCGGTGTTTCCAGGAAACCAGCCGTCACGGCGAAGAAGGCGAGGACGGCCAACACCAAGTGCATGCGCATCCCCGGAGGATGATGGATATGGGCGTGCCCTTTGCCGAAGAAGACCAGGAAGATCATGCGGAAGGTATACAGGCCGGTCAGGAAGGAGCCCAACAAGCCAGCGCCCCACAGCAACATATCGCCCGACGCGAAGGCGTTCCAGAGGATCAGGTCCTTACTGAAGAAACCGGCCGTAACAAGCGGCAATCCGGCCAGCGATGCGCCGCCGATCAAGAAGGTCAGAAACACCGTGGGAAGCTGCGTGCGCAAGCCGCCCATGCGGAACATGTTTTGTTCGTGGTGCAAAGCGTGAATGATCGCCGCCGCGCCGAGGAACAGCAGGGCCTTGAAGAACGCATGCGTCATCAAATGAAAGATCGCCGCGTGCCAAGCCCCTACGCCGAGCGCGATAAACATGTAGCCGATTTGGCTCACCGTCGAATAAGCCAGGACGCGTTTAATGTCGCTCTGCGTCAGCGCCGCGAAGCCGGCCAGCAACATCGTCAGCACGCCCACCGTCGCCACCGCGGATTGCACTTCGGGGGCGAGCGTGAAGACGACGTTCATGCGCGCGATCAAGTACACACCGGCCGTCACCATGGTGGCCGCGTGGATCAGTGCGCTGACCGGTGTCGGGCCAGCCATGGCGTCGGGGAGCCAAACTTGCAGCGGAAGTTGGGCGGACTTGCCGACTGCTCCGCCGAGCAGCAGCAGCGCCGCCAGAACAGCCACGGAAGAGCCGGACGTCCACTGTTCTGAAGCCGCGCGCATCAAGGGCTGAATTTCCAGCGTGCCGAGCGAAGCGAACAACACCAGCAGGCCCACTGCCATGGCCGCGTCGCCGACTCGCGTCACCTGGAAGGCCTTCACTGCTGCGCGCGCATTCGCTTCCTCCGAGTACCAGAATCCGATCAGCAGATAGCTGCAAACGCCCACGCCTTCCCAGCCCAGGTAGAGCAACGGAAGATTGTCGGCCAGCACGAGAACCAGCATCGCGGAGACAAACAGGTTCATGACGGCGAAGAACCGGGCGTAGCTCGGGTCGCCAGCCATGTACTCGGAAGCGAACAAGTGAATCCAAAAGCCGACGAAAGCGACGACAAACACCATCGTTACGGACAGCGCGTCCAAGTAGAGGCCGAAAGTCGCCGTGAATCCCGCAACGCTCATCCAGGGGGCGAACGTGAGCGTGAAAGAGCCTCCCGGAGGCGGTGTGCTCAGGAAGGAAAAGCCGATCGCCAAGGCGAGCAACGCCGTGAGTCCGATGGAGCCGACTCCGATCGCCGCGACAGCAGCCTGCGAAAGCCGTCTTCCGAAGAAGACGAGCAGCAAGAATCCGAGGAGGGGCAGGGCGGGAATCGCCCACAACAAATCGAACATGTGTCAGCCTCTCATCAGGGATGCGGCGCCCGTATCCAGGGTCCTAAAGCGCTGGTAGAGCAACAACAGCAGCGCCAAACCGACGGCGACTTCCGCTGCGGCCGTTGCTAGAACGAAGACGAACATCACTTGCCCGTCCGGTTGGCCCCAGCGCGCTCCGGCGGCGACAAACGCCAAGCCGGAGGCATTGAGCATAACCTCGATCGACATCAGCATGAACAGCAGATTTCTGCGCAGCACCAGGCCCGCCAGGCCGAGTACGAACAGCACCGCCGCCACTAACAACGCGTGTTCGATAGGAATGGGAGCCATTATTTCGCCTCCTCGTCTTGCCGGCCGAGGTGATAAGCGCCCAGCATGCCGGCAAGCAACAGCAGAGCGGCGATCTCGACGCCCAGCAAATAGGGTCCAAACAGAGCCAAGGCCACAGGTTTGACGGCCGAGTCGGCCTGCAACGCGCTGCTCGTCGGTCCGTTCGCCAATACGTACGCCAACTCGCCCAGCAATGCCGCCGCTATGAGGGCAGGGAAGATCCACTCGCTCGGATTTAATTGCGCCTGCTCCTGCTCGCGTGACGCCCGCCCGACGTTGAGCAACATCACCACGAATACGAACAGCACCATGATGGCGCCGGCGTAAACGACTACCTCAAGCGCGGCCACAAACGGCGCGCCCAGGAGCAAGAACAATGCGGAGATCGACAGCAGCGAAAGGATCAAGTACAGCAATGCGTGCACGGCGTGACTACGCGTCAGGGCTAACCCTGTCGTGAGTATCGCGAGCAATGCTGCGGCGTAGAATGCGGTTTCCATGGGAGCGGCTCCTGAGATCAGGGCATCAGCGTGCGGACATCGCTCGGCGGCGCTTCATTCTCGGCTTGTCCCTTGCCCTTGCCGCCGATGGCCAGTCCGGCCACCTGATAGAAGTTGTAGCCGGGATATTTACCCGGGCCGTCGATTAATAGGTCTTCCTTCTCGTAGACCAGGTTCTTGCGGTGATACTCGCCCATCTCGAAATCAGGCGTCAGCTGGATGGCGTAGGTTGGGCAAGCTTCCTCGCACATTCCGCAGAAGATGCACCGCGAGAAGTTGATGCGGAAGAACTCCGGATATCTCCGTCCGTTTTCGTCTTCCGTTGACTGCAACGCAATACAGTCAACGGGGCAGGCGGCCGAACACAAGTAGCAGCCGACGCAACGCTCGCCTCCGTCAGGATCTCGCGTTAGCACAATCCGTCCCCTCCAACGCGGGGCCGGGACGCGCTTTTCCTCTGGATACTGATAGGTTTCGCGTGAATGGACGGAGTGTTTGAGCACCAGCCACAGGGATCGAATCAAGCTCCACATCGAATATTCCTCAGGCAGTACGAGCCAGGATGACAGCCGCCGTCACCATCAGATTCAACAGCGCCAGCGGCAGCATGAGTTTCCATCCAAATGCCATCAGCTGGTCGTAACGCGGCCTCGGAATACCCGCGCGCAACAGGATGAATATGCAAAGAAATCCGAGAGTCTTCAGCGCAAACCATACGATTGGCGGAAGCACGGGGCCCTGCCAGCCGCCGAAGAACAAGATTACCGACAAGGCCGAGATCAACGTAATCCCGACATACTCGCCCAAGAAAAACATGCCGAACTTCATGCTCGAGTACTCGGAGTGGAAGCCGGCGATCAACTCACCTTCGGCCTCGGCCAAATCGAACGGCAGGCGGCGGGTTTCCGCGATGCCCGCGATAAAAAACAGAACGAAGCCCAGGAACTGCGGAACCACGTACCACATGTCCCGTTGCGCTTCCACGATCTCGCGCAGGTTGAAGGAACCGGCGAGCATGACCACGCCCATCATAGAAAGGCCCATGAAGACTTCGTAGCTGATCATCTGCCCGGCCGCGCGAAGCCCGCCGAGCAAAGAATACTTGCTGTGGGAAGCCCAGCCCCCCAGGGCCACGCTATAGACGCCAAGGGACGAAAGGCCCAACAGAAACAGCAGGCCGACATTCATGTCTGTCGCGTGAAATCCGGGCGCCACCGGCACGAAGGCAAACGAGACCAACGCCGTGACCACGATGATTGCCGGCGCAATGATAAAGACCCCCTTATCGGCGAAGGGCGGGATCCAGTCTTCCTTGGTGATCAGTTTGATGGCGTCGGCCAATGACTGCAGCAGGCCAAAGGGCCCGACGCGGTTGGGACCGTAACGGTCTTGCCACAACGCCAGCAACCGGCGCTCGAGCCAGATCAAGCCGGGTGCGACCGTCAACAGAGCCGCGATCAAGACGCCAATGACGATGCCTCGCGCGAGCATCGGGTCGAGGGCTTCGAGGTTCATGCCTTCACCGCCTCAGCCTTAGCTCCAGGTTGCAGACCAGCCGTCTGCGGATAGCCTGCGGAGTAGCCTATCAGGCCCGGCGCCAGTGAGGGTTCGATTCGTACCCGCAGCGTGACGCCCGCCGCAGTTGCCGTATCGCCGTTAGCGATGCCTAGCTTGGCCGCGTCCTCAGTTCGCAGGGTGAAGGTTGGCTCAGGCGAGAGTGCGGCGATGCCGGGCGCTCGGCGGCTCAGGTCTTCCGAGCCGAAGATGTGATGCAGCGGAGTGAGAACCAAACCGTTGCCGCTCTGGGCCGAAGGAACTCCATTCAGCCGCGCCTTGGAGGCGCCTGACTTGGCTTCAAAGAGCCGCACTCCAGGATCGCCGCCGCGCAACGGGCCGCCAATCTCCTCTTGGAACTTGAACGCAGACTGCTGCGAGTTCCAAGACGGCGCCCAGAAGAAGGGCGCCGTGGCGTTCGGCGCGCGCCGCAGCGAGCCTTCCATCGAGAAAGCCAAGGGCGAATCCGAATCTTCAGGAGGCTTCGGCTCGTGAACCGTGATGTTCGCCAACATTGCCGTCCGGCCGCTGTAGCGGTGCGGCTGACGCGGAATTCGGCGGCCGCCCATGCGGAAGTCCGCTCCAGGTACGGCTTCCATCATCTGTTGCAGATCCGCAGCAGATGCCACAGCCGCCCGAACGTCGTCCAGCGCCTGCCAGGAGGCGAGAGCATCACCTCCCGCCGCAACGTCGATCCCGCGCAGCCAGCGCCAGGATTCCTGAATGGCTTCCTGCGGCGAGAAGACTTGGTAAAACTCCTGCGCTCGGCCTTCGGCGTTGACGAACGTTCCGTCACCCTCAGCGAACGTGGCTGCCGGAAGCACGCCGGCGGCGCGCTGGGTTGTGGCGGTCTCGACCGAATCGACAGCCAGGACTTCGCCGCAGCGACTTAACAACGCATCCGCGCGCGCGGCTCCAATCCGACTGTGGAGATCATTCTCGACGACGATCAACAGATCGGCGCGCTTGTTTTCCAATTCGGCCTCTAGGGCTTCTAGATGAGGGGCGCCCAGCAAGGTCAATCCGACCGTATTCGCCTCCGGCACGGCCAGGGCGATGGTCGCTGGACGGCCGGAGTCGCGCAAGGCCGCGGCGATATTCGCAGCCGCGTGTAAAACCGCGCCGCTGCCCGCGCCGCTGCCGCTGACGATGACGGGCCGCTCGGCGCCGCGCAAAGCTTCCGCGACGTTGGCCGCCCACTCGGCCAAATCTGCTTCGAGGTCGGCAACAGCGGGAGAAGCGGAATCCAGCGCGTTGGCGATGGCGAATCCCACTCGAGCCGTGTCGGCCGCTCCTAGACGCAATGTAGATTTCGCCGCATCGTCCAGCCGCGAGGCTGCAGGCGACACGATGAACAACGGACCTTTCTCGTCTTGAATCAGTTCCCGTATGGCCGCTTCATTCCAGGCGGGAATCTTAAGCGGTTCGGCTTGACGGCGCGGAGCGTTCAGCGACGACTGCCGCAAGGCCAGGGCCCAGCGGGGAATGGTGTTGGTCACGTCCTCGCCCAGGACGAGCGCCGCGTCGGCGTTCTCCAGATCCGTCAAGTCCGCGGCTGGGATCGAACCTTCCTTTAGAATCTGCACCGCGGTGGATGCCAAGTCTGCTTGCGCCGCAGATAGCCCAGCGTAGAATGAGCCGGGACCGAGCAGTTCCCGCAAGGCGAAGTTTGACTCAAGGGATGCGCGCGGCGAGCCGACGCCGATCACGCGCTTTCCTTCTCGCAACGCGGCTCCAGCGCGCTTGACGATCTCATCGGCCGCGCCGCCGCGAGCCTCGCGGATGCGATCGGCCCCGTTCACGAACTCGTAACCGAATCGCCCGCGGTCGCACAGGAAGAATCCGTTGACCTTGGAGTTGTAGCGGTTCACCAGGCGCCGCAGGGTGCCGTAGCGTTCCCCCGCGGTGATATTGCAGCCGGCCGCGCAGTGCGTGCAGATCGACGGCGCCATCTGCAGGTCCCATTTACGCGTGTAATGCTGCTTGAGCGTTTTGTCGGTGAAGACTCCGGTAGGACAAATCTCCACCAGGTTGCCGGCGAATTCGTTCTCCAGCGTACCGTCCTCGCAACGGCCGAAGTAGAGCCGGTTGCGGGAGGCGAAAACGTCCAGATCCGATCCGCCGGCGTAATCCTTGTAGTAGCGCACGCACCGATAACACTCGATGCAGCGGTTCATTTCGTGGTTGATCAGCGGACCAAGCTGCTGATTAGTGAAGGTCGTCTTGGGAAAGCGGTACTTACGATAGACATGACCGCTCATCGTCGTCATGTCCTGCAAATGGCACTCGCCGCCCTCGTCGCAGACAGGGCAGTCGTGCGGGTGACTCTCCATCAGCCATTCGATGACTTGTCCGCGGAACTCCGCGGCTTCCGGATCGGCGATGGAGATGCGCGTCCCTTCGGAGGCCGGCGTCATGCAGGACATCACGAGGCGGCCCTTCTCGTCATTGTCCCCCGCGTATTGTTTCACCGCGCACTGCCGGCAAGCGCCGACCGAGCCCAAGGCCGGGTGCCAACAAAAGTAGGGCAGGTCGTAGCCGAGATTCAGACAAACCTCAAGCAGATTCTTGCTGTCGTCGGCCTCGTGCTTGCGGCCGTCAACTGTAATCGTCGCCACCGCTTATCTCCAGGGGCAGGCTTTGCCGGCCAAATGTTGTTCGAAGTCGGCGCGGAAATACTTCAGCGCGCTCTGCAGCGGATCCATCGCGCCCGGAGCCAAAGCGCAAAAGGTCATGCCCGGTCCCAAATACTTCACGTGTTTCTCCAGGATTCCCAAATCCTCGGCGCGACCTTCTCCGCGTTCGATGGCCGCTAGGGTCTGCTCGACGAACGGCAATCCCTCGCGGCATGGCGTGCACCAACCGCAAGACTCCCGGGCGAAGAACTTCTCCAAGTTGTGCATGAAGCCCACCGGGCAAGTCTTGTCGTCGAGCACAATCATCGTGCCCGTGCCCATACGGCTCCCGGCTTTGGCCACCGAGGCGTTATCCATCGGCGTATCGATCTGCTCGGCCGTGAGAAATCCGGTAGACGCGCCTCCTGGCAGCGCCGCCCGGAACTGCAACCCGTCCTGCATGCCTCCGGCGTGCTCTTCCACTAACTCGCGCATCGTCGTGCCCAGCGGAAGCTCCCAAACGCCGGGCCGTTTGACCCGCCCGCTGACGCCATACAGCTTCGTGCCGCCCTCGTCGCAGCGGCTTAATCCCTTGAACCAATCGGCGCCGCGCTCGACGATACCCGGCAGATTGCAAAGAGTTTCCACGTTCTGCACAATCGTCGGTTTGCCCCACAGACCGGAAATCTGCGGGAACGGCGGCTTTGCTCGGGGATTGGCCCGCTTGCCTTCCAGCGCATTCAATAGTCCGGTTTCCTCGCCGCACATGTAACGGCCGCCGCTCAGGTGGACGTGTATTTCCAGATCGAAGCCCGAGCCTAGAATGTTGCGGCCCAACAAACCCGCCTCTTTGGCTTCGGCGATTGCCCGTGCAACGCAGGCCGCGCCCTCGCGGTATTCGCCGCGAATAAAGACATAACCCACAGATGCCTGAATAGCGAAGGCAGCTACGATCATGCCCTCGATCAATAGATGCGGGTCTCCCTCTAACAGCACCCTGTCCTTGAAGGTACCCGGCTCCATCTCGTCCGCGTTGACGACCAGGTACTTTAGCTTGGGAGCGTTCGGTCCCTGCGGCACAAAGCTCCACTTCAATCCGGTGCCGAATCCGGCGCCGCCTCGGCCCCGCAACCCTGATTGCTTGACGAGCTCGACGACTTCGGCCGGCGTCATCGACGTCAAGGTCCGGCGCGCTGCTTGATAGCCGCCCGCCGCCTGATAGCCCTTGGCGTCGAGCGGGCCGCGGCCGAGATCAATGTTCCTAGTTAGGGGCCGTTCCATAGATCATCTATAACGCTGCAGGATGGCGTCGACGCCGCTGTCGTCTATGCGCTCGTGGAGATCGCCGTCGACCAGCGCCGTCGGCGCCTTGTCGCAGGCTCCGAGGCAGCAGATCGGCAACAGCGTGAACATACCGTCCGCGCTCGTTTCTCCCAGCTGCGCGCCGAGCTTATCCTCAAGCTTTTTCCGCGCCGCTTCGCCGCCGCAAATCCAGCAACTGATCGAATCGCAAACGAAAACAACATGCCGGCCGACGGGCCGGCGGAAGATCAAGTTATAAAACGTGGCGACGCTGTCGAGTTCCTCGGAGGACATGTCCAAGAGGCCAGCGATCTCCCTCAAAACTTCGTCAGAAATCCAGCCGCGGCGGTTTTGAACGATCTTGAGCGCATCGATCGAGACCGCCTTCTTATTCGGATAGTGCGCGATCTCATGCTGAATTTCGAGAATTTCTTCCTCGGTCAGGGCGCCCCCGGCCTCAGGCGAAGGAACGCCATTCGTCGTTTGGATCTCAGTGCTCACTGCCTGCCGTCCTCTCGCCTCTTACCGGTCAATATCCGCCAGCACGTAGTCCATCGCGCCTAGGATCGCCAGCATGTCCGCCACCGTGAATCCTTTACTGATCATCGGCAACATCTGCATGTGCGCAAACGAGGGAGTGCGAATCCGCACTCGATAAGCCATCGTCGAACCGTCGCTGACGAGGTAGTAGCCGTTGGCGCCCTTGGCCGCCTCAATTCCGCAGAAAGCCTCGCCAGGGGGAATTACCGGCCCCCAGCTGACGTTCAAAAAGTGCGTGATGAGCGTCTCAATGTCGTGCATCGTGCGCTCTTTCATCGGCGGCGTCGACAGCCGGTGGTCGGCCTTATACGGGCCGGCCGGCATGTTATTCAGGCATTGCTCGATGATGCGCAAGCTTTGCCAGATCTCCGCCATGTGGACGACCCCGCGATCAAAGCAATCGCCGTTCGCCGCCGTGGGCACCTCGAACTCGAACTGCTCATAACCGGAGTAGGGAAACTGCTTGCGGAAATCCCAAGCTAACCCCGTAGCACGCAGGTTCGGTCCGCTTGCGCCCCAATCAATAGCCTCTTGAGTGTTGAAATCGCCGACGCCCTTGGTACGGGCTTTGATTAGTCCGTTCCCGAGGACCATCGTCTCGTAGGCGCCCAATTCTTTGCGCTGGTGGTCGACGTAACTCCGCACCATCGTGTCCCAACCTTCGGGCAGGTCTTGAGTCACGCCGCCGATCCGGAACCAGCTAGGATGCATCCGGCCGCCGCAGACGGCCTCGACGATGTCGAAGATTCGTTCACGGTCATTGAAGGCGAAGAAGACCGGTGACATCTGGCCCACGTCTTGAGCGAAGGTACCGAACCAAACCAGATGGCTTGCGATGCGGAACAACTCACAAACCATCACTCGGATGACCTTCACGCGGTCCGGAACCTCAATCCCGGCTAGCCTCTCCACCGCCATCACATAGGGCAAGTTGTTCAAGACGCCGCCCAAGTAGTCGATGCGGTCCGTGTAGGGGATATAGCTGTGCCACGACTGCCGCTCTCCCATCTTCTCGGCGCCGCGGTGATGGAAACCGATCTCCGGCACGCAATCAACGATTTCCTCGCCGTTGAGTTGCATGATGATCCGCAGTACGCCGTGCGTCCCAGGGTGTTGCGGACCCAGGTTCAGAAACATGTAGTCCGAATTCTCGGTAGAACGCTGCAGTCCGAACTTCTCCGGATCGAAGCGCAACGCTTCTTGCTCCGTCTCGACCTTATCCTGCAGCATCACGAAGGGACCCATCTCCGTGGCGCGCGCCGGATGTTCTTTGCGCAGCGGATGCCCTTTCCAAGTGCTCGGCATCAAGATGCGCCGCAGGTGCTTGTGGTTTTCGAACCCGACGCCGAACATGTCGTAGACTTCGCGTTCGTACCAAGCCGCCGCCGGCCAAAAGTCCGTGATGCTCGGGATCGTCGGGCGGTCTCCCGTCAGCGGAACTTTGACGCGCAAGTACTGCTTGCGGTCAAACGACAACAGGAGATAGACGACAGTAAAATCGGATGCCGGCTGTCCCTCGCGGTGCGTCCGCTCTCGCTCGTCAATGGCCGTCAAGTCGTACAGAAAGTTGAACGGTTGGGGAATGCCGGTCTTCAGCCTCAGCAACGCGCCGTGGATATTCTCTTTCGCGATCCAAAGCGTGGGAATACCGTCGCCAGTCGTCTGATAGGCGAGCGGCGCCTCGGCGAGTTGCGCGGCGAGTTCTAGCCGAATGTCCGGGATGGCTGCGACAGTCATGCGTGACGAGTGCTACTTCGACTGATTCGGGGATCTCAGCTGAACGAGTTTTTGTCGTTCCGGAGCCCGTATGTCCTTCATTGCAGGCATGATGGGAGAAACAATGCCCTGGTCGCCGAGCGTCCAGCTCAGAGGCCTGCGTTCTTGACCGACCTTCTCGCGCAGCAGGAGCAAGCCTTCCATGAAGGCTTCCGGCCGCGGCGGGCAACCCGGAACGTATAAGTCGACTGGCAGAAACTTGTCGACGCCCTGAACCACGCTGTAGATGTCGTACATGCCGCCAGAATTGGCGCACGAACCCATCGAGATGACCCAACGAGGTTCCATCATTTGCTCGTAGAGCCGCTGGATGACCGGCGCCATCTTAATAAAGACGGTTCCGGCGATCACCATCAGATCAGCTTCGCGAGGAGTACCACGAATGACTTCTGCGCCGAAACGCGCGACGTCATAACGGCTAGTGATGCTGGTCGCCATTTCCACGAAGCAACACGATAGGCCGAAGTGGAAAGGCCAAATGGAATTCTTGCGTCCCCAAGAAACCAAATCCTGCAAGGTCGTGAGGACGACCGAGCGTTGCACGGCGCCGTCAAAATCCTCGGCGGGAACGTCCGGGAACTTTTCGCCTGCTCTAATGGACTGTAAGCGCACTCTCAGGCTCCTTGGCAGCGGCTGAAGCTACCCGCGCAACCGGCATAATCTTAACTTCCCGACGCGCGCGGGGGCGAGGACCGAAATCAAAGGTGCCTTCGCGCAATTCGTAGAGTAGGCCCACCAACAGAATGGCGACGAAAACCGACGCCCCCACGAAGCCGGCCCAACCCGCTTCGCGGACCACGAGGGCCCAAGCGAACAGGAACACCGCTTCGAGATCGAAAACTACGAATAGCATCGCGACAATATAAAAGCGTGCGTTGAAGCGCAACTCCGCAGTGCCCGTCGCCGCCGCTCCAGACTCGTAAGGCTCGCCTGTCGCGGGTTGCTGATGCCTTTGGCCAGCAACATGGGAAAGCAGGAGGATGACTCCTCCGAGGAGCACGGCTACCCCCGCGAAGACGCCTAGCGCCCAAAGATCAATACTTGTCACCCAGCAAACACCCGTTCAAACTACTCTATGGAATCTATCACAAGTGGGCGCCGACTTTCCTCATTCCGAAGGGATTCTGGAGTACTTTTCCCCCACTGCTGCGTTCCGGCCGCGGAAGCATGGTTCATTAGAGCAGTTCGCTCACGTATTTTTCTTTCGCTAGGCGCCAGAAGACTACCAGGAACGCGGTCAACGGTATCGCCAGAATCATCCCCAGAATGCCCGATAGGGCTGCGCCCCAGAAGAATATCGCGACGATGATCGCCATCGGGTGCAAACCGGTTCGTTGACCCATGATTTTGGGCGTCAGCAAGTAGCCTTCGATCAACTGGACGATGGCAAAGACGATTAAGACGAGACCGACCTTGTCCCAGCCGCCCTGGGGTTGCAGCAGCGCCAACGGCAGCGCCACGCCTAAGCCGACGATATTGCCCAGGTAGGGAATAATGTTCAGGAATCCGAGCGAGAGTCCGATCAAGATGCCGTAATTCAATCCAACGACGGTGAAACCCACGGCGAACAACACGCCTTGTAGAAAAGCAATAATGATCTGACCCCGGAAGAAGGCGACGATAATGCCGACAAATTGCTCAATCAGATAGACGACGTCGTCACGCGTGTCGGGCTTGAGGAATGGCAGATGATTCTTAAGCCGGGCCAGATGCAACCCATCGGCCATTACGAAGAAGCCGAAATAAACCGGCAGCACGACCCAGGCGAGGGCAGACCCTATCAGCGCCAAAAGTCCGGCGCCCGCCGACACAGCGCCCGCGCCGAAAGAGCGCAGCCCCTCCGCGAGTTGTAAGCGGCCCCCTTCGACGGCGGTGTTAAGCGCATCATCGAGTTTGTGGCGCTCCAGGAAGGCGATGACCCCGGGGAGTTGGGCGCGAAAGCTTTCGTTCGCGGCGGCGATGAGTTCAGGCAGGCGTCGCGCGACGTCATTGCTCTGGGCGACGATCTTGGCTCCGAAGAACCAACCAAAGGCGCCAAGCGGAACGAGGATCGATAGAAACAACACAGCCAGCGCCAGGGGGCGGCCGAGACCTAGGCGGTGCTGCAAAAAATCGAAATAGGGCTTAAACACCAGGGCCGCGATGGCCGCAACCGCCAGCGGCATGATGACGCGAGAGAACGTCGCCACAAAATAGGCCAAGCCCCAAAAAAAGAAGGCCGCCGCGGCCAAGATAACGCAAGCCGCCAGGATGGTCACGGCCGCGGCTACGGTGTTCCGTTGACGCTCTGATAGCTCGAGTTCCATGAAAGGCCGTCTGAATCGAGAGATTAGCACTCCCGCCCATTCCTAGTGGGCGCTAGGGGTTAGCCCAATTGTCCGCCGCGGCGCCGTGCCCTAGGATGCAGGAAGGGACCCGCTTCTCACGCATCTAGGCTGAGTCCGAGCGGCACGTACCTTTGCTAAACCGCAACAAGCTAAACAGCATCAAGCGCGCTGCCCGACGCGACGACTGGTCCGTAGTTGGGGCCATCTATCTCGATCTCTCTTTGGAGGCGTCGATGGATCGTTTTCACTTGGAGTCGATCGCTCCGCTTGTCCGCCTGCGCGACGCTGAAAAGCTAATCGCTCTGGTAAACGAGGCTTCACGCGCCAAGCCCTCGCCGGCCCCTGAACCGCTGGAACGACTGTGAACATTCCTCGGTCGCGTAGGACCTTCGTACGATCTGCCTCAGTGATCGTTGCCGTCGTATTCGGGTAGTTTTCAATTTGTCGCCAGCAGACTTTTCGTCGCATTCTCATCTTGTCCCCGCCATGCCTCCAACCGACGTCTCGACCCGGCCCGTTACAGACTCCGCGACGCTTCGCTCTCCTGAGGCGGCGGCTGAACGACGCCACTACCGGCGATTTTGGGTGGGGCTCAACGTGAGGGTGTATTGGCAGGACGCGGAAGGGCGGCAGTGCGAAACTCCAGCGCTGTTGCGAGACGTCTCAGCCGGAGGCTTTGGCATTGAGTTGCAGGATCGCTTGGAAGTCGGTACGTTGATCACCGTACGCACCATGGTCACTTCGCCGCGCTGTGAGGTACGGCATATACAGACGAACGAGAAATGCGTCGTGATCGGGGTGAAAGTCTTGCCGTCAGAAGACGGCAGCCGGCACGAAGACTCGCTGGAGAAGCTTGCGGCGGCGTTAGCTGCCAGCAGGCGAATGCGACGCGGCGGCGGAGGCGATTAAAGGCGGACCCAAGGGTCCGCCTTTGCAACTATCGCCAAGATCGCCGGTCTACTTTGCGGCGGCGAAGCGCTTGGCCACCTCGTCCCAGTTGACCACGTTCCAAAAGGCGGAAATATAGTCTGGGCGGCGGTTTTGGTAGTTCAGATAATACGCGTGTTCCCACACGTCGAGGCCGAGGATCGGGGTACGGCCTTCCATCAAGG
>CAZYOX010000068.1:0-14201 GCA_964649285.1 uncultured Bryobacterales bacterium
GATCACGTTGTTCGGACCCATGAAAACCCGCAGCCAGAAGCCTAAGATTGCCATGGTTGCACTTGACGAGTTGAAAGTCGTCGTGTTCCCGTCGCCGCCGATCACGGTGCGATCGCTGTCTTCGACGGCGGCTAGTACGTCGGCCATCTGCTCGGCGCGAT
Organism: uncultured Bryobacterales bacterium; assembly: GCA_964649285.1. GTDB lineage: Bacteria > Acidobacteriota > Terriglobia > Bryobacterales > UBA6623 > CAMPKL01. The sequence continues at coordinate 162 of CAZYOX010000068.1, forward strand.
GCTGCTGGCTGGAATTTGCATCCAGGTGTACGGCAATCACAGTAACCGGCTGATCGGGGAACTCGACTTCGGCAACAACGGCGGTTTGCTGGCCAAGCCGTTTCTCGCGGCCCTTCATTTTGTCCTTTCCGTTTTTGAGGAAAACGCTGCGCACGTTGGAAAGCGGATAGCGGCTCAAGATGGCGTTACCGTGGAGACCGGACTCGTTCTCACCCTCCGCGTCATATTCGACCCCGGAGCCTTTGGCCAGATTGATGTAGCAGGGAGAGAAGGCGTAGTGCATGCCCAACTCCCTCGCCAAGTCGCGAGCGACGTTGCGATTAGCGGAGCGGGCCATTCCGACGTCGGTCTCCGTCAGTAGTAGAACATCAGATTCAGAAAGGTATGGATCTTGCTGAAATGCTTGAAGTTGTCCGTCGTAGTGAATCCCCCGTTCGAGATTCCAGGCAGTGATCCGGTAACGTTCTTTTTTTGACGCTGTGGCGGACCGGAAGTCGCCTTCCTCGGGCGTTTGGAAGATGCGGTCGAACCGTTCCTTAAGTCGCTGATAGGTCGGATGCCGGCACAACTCCGGCGTGGATTCACAGCGCGCAAGTTCAGCAAAATGCGGGCGCAGCTCTTCCCGCAGCTCGTTGTGCATCTGTTGCACGAGGGATGGTGCGGGCGCGGCCTCGGAATCTCGCATGACTGAATTTTCAGTGTACTGGGGCGGGAGACTTAGGATCGCTTCCACCACTCGGGCAAGTCGGCCACAGAGTTCCACACAGCGTCGGGTCTCACGCCTTGCTCGAGGTCCTCTGGTCGAAACTTGCCGGTCTTGACGATGGCGCCCCGCAAACCAGCCGCTTGAGCGCCGCCGATGTCGGCGCGAATGTCGTCTCCCACCATCAGCAAATCAGCGACCGGTAGTTCCAGTTTCGTGGCGGCGGCATGGAAGAATTCCTGCGATGGTTTGCCGAGCACTACAGCGTGGCGGCCCGAAGCATGCTCGAGGGCAACGACAAAAGGCGCCACATCGAGGGACGGTCCCGTGGGCGACATCCAATAGCGGGTCATGCCCAGGGCAACCAGGATGGTCTTGGAGTCGGCATGCAGCAACCGGAAGGCGCGATTCAACGTGGCGAAGTCCCAGGAATCGCCGAGATCGCCGATGACTACCGCCTTTGCGCCTGCGTCTGAGACGGCGACATCTTGAAACTCAGCTGCTGTTTCCGGCGGGACGAACAGCGCCGCCTGCGAGATCTGTCGCTCCGCGAGCCACAGGTTGGCGGCGACCGCGGGAGTCCAGATATCTTCTGCCGTGGCGGGAATGTCGAAAGATCCCAGCTTGCGCACCAACGTGTCGCGCGGGCGTGAGGTTGTATTGGTGACGAACAGGAAAGGGATGCCTTCACCGCGCGCCCAAGCGATGACTTCAGCGGCTCCCTCAATGGGAGTCTCGCCGTTGTAGATGACGCCATCGAGGTCGAAGAGTATGCCGCAGGGCGGTTTCATCTCAGAAAAGCTTAACGAAGATGCGGCGACGGTTTGGGCGCGGGATCGTGCGATGTATTTGGAATGCTGACGCGGGAGAGCGCCGGCTGAAGCCTGGCGGCGCGGATCGGGGGCGCTGGTGTGGTCGAGTGTAGGGGACGGTCAAGGATGACCACTCCCTGTGGGAGGCAACCGTCTTCTAAACGTCAATGCGGTAGCGTGCGGCTCCCTTACACGTCTACAATCTCCAGGATGTCCCAAGACCGCATAGGATCGGACGGGCGGCCGCTGCGTGTGGCGATTGTCGGATCTGGGCCAGCCGGATTCTATGCGCTTCAGGCCCTGTTTCAAATTGAAGGGCTCAATGTGCAGGTCGATATGTACGAACGGCTGCCCGTGCCGTTCGGCCTGGTGCGCAGCGGCGTGGCTCCTGACCATCCGAATATCAAGAAAGTGATGGCGCTGTACGAGCGCTTGGCGGAGCGGCCGGAGTTTCGCTTCTTCGGCAATGTCGAGTTCGGCAGAGACATCACGCTTGAGGACTTTCGCAATCTCTATCACCACGTCGTGTTTGCCAGCGGCGCGCAAGCGGATCGAGCGTTGGGCATTCCGGGCGAGACACTGCAAGGCGTCCATTCGGCGCGGCGTTTTGTCGCCTGGTACAACGGGGACCCGGACTATTCCCACCAACACTTTGACTTCTCGACCACGAGTGCGGTGGTGATCGGCGTCGGCAACGTTGCCGCCGATGTGGCGCGCATCCTGTGCCGTTTGCCGCAGGTCTTGGAAAAGACCGACATTGCCGATTACGCCCTCGAAGCGCTGAAGGAAAGCGCGATCAAGACTGTGCACCTGATTGGGCGCAGGGGGCCTGTGCAAGCGGCGTTCTCGCACCCCGAAATCCATGAGTTGGGCGAGATGGGCGGCGCTTCGGCCTCGACATTGCCTGAGGAAATGCAGCTGGATGAGGCCAGCGAACAGGAACTACGGAACGGCACGGAGGACCTGCGCCATCGCTATGAGGCCTTGAAGCGTCTCGAAGGACGCCACCAACCAGAGAAGCCGCGACGGCTAATGATTCGGTTTTGTCTCTCGCCAGTCGAGATACTTGGCGACGCCGAAGGACGCGTGCGCGCCCTCCGGCTCGTCCGCAACGCGCTGTTCATGGACGCGGCGGGAACGGTGCGTTCGCGGCCGACGGATAAAGTCGAAGAGATTCCTTGCGGCCTAGTGTTTCGATCGGTCGGCTATAAAGGCGTCGTACTCGAAGGAGTGCCGTTTGATACGGGCGCGGGCATCGTACCCAATGATCACGGACGGGTAATCGATCCAGGACTTGCGCAACAAATGGAAGGCGTCTATGTTGCCGGTTGGATCAAGCGCGGGCCAACCGGGTTGATCGGCTCGAATAAAACTTGTTCCCGCGAGACAGTCGACGCCCTGGTGGAAGACCTGGCCGCCGACAAACGTTTCTGGCCGATTGCGCCCCAGGCCGAAGCCGTGGACCAGCTGCTTCGCGAACGCCGCATCGACTACGTCACTTACGACGAGTGGAAGCGCATCGACGAGCTGGAACTCGCGAGAGGCAAAGCGGTGGGCCGTCCGCGAATTAAGCTAACTGAACGCGACGATATCCTGCACATTGCGCATCCCGACGAGAACGCCGAGTAGCGCGTTAGCGCACCGGTATGTACTTGCGCACGGTCCGCAGGAAGGGCTCCCCCGCATACATGTTGCCTTCACCGTCGACGGCGACGAACTCCGCGCCGGCGCCGCTGGTCACCTCCGGATTAGCCCAGGGGAACTGCGCGAAAGAGTCTACCCATCCGGTCAAGGCATCGCCTACGCGTATGCCTACGCGCCAACCGGGGTTTTCCACATTGTCTGATTCCGAGTCGGCTACGTAGATCCGGTCATTGGGGCCAAAGTAAATGCCGCTGGGCCGTCCGAACTGCGTCCATGAGGCTAGATGCTTGCCCTGCTCATCGAAGATTTGAATGCGGTTGTTGTTGCGGTCAGCAATGAAAATGCGGCCGCGTGACTCCACCGCGATGGCATGCAGCGTGCGAAACTCTCCGGGGGCGTAACCGGTCCTGCCCCATTCCATCAAGTATTGACCGTCTTTGGAGAACTTGACGACGCGGTTGTTGCCGTCTACTGCATGGCCGTCCGCAACGAGAATGTCCCCGTTGGCGAGCGTGACGACATCTGCGGGCGCGTTGAAGTGGCTCTTGTCATTTCCGGGTTTGCCTGGCGTGCCCAGCGTCATCAGGACTCGTCCCTCGGGACTGAACTTGACGACTTGGTGCCCACGCGTGCCTTCGGGCGTGCGCGCGGCCAGGACGGCGTCGGTGACCCACACATTGCCGTCTTTGTCCACGTGGAGGCCGTGCGGCCAAATGAACATGCCGCCGCCGAAAGTCTCCACGACGCGGCCTTCCATGTTGAACTTGATGATCGGGTCGACGTCTGAGTCCAGGCATTCGTTGCCGAAACGTCCAGGCTCGGTCGCCGTGCAACGGATCACGGCCCACAGATGTTGGCCGTCGGGATCCATAGTCACTTTTCCCACGGCGCCCATGGGTCTGCCGTCTGGCAACTGCGGCCATCCGTCGACCATGCGGTAGGGGTTGGGATATTGAGCGGCGGCCGATATGGCGGCCGCGAGAAAGAGGATCGGTAAAGGCGTAGTGAATTTCATGGCGCAAAACTGCGAAGCAGCGCGCTTAGAATAGCCGGTTCGTGCGTCCCACGCACGTTCGAAGACGGCGACTCGGGAATCGGGAAGGGAAAGCGGGCGACCTCTCTGAGCGCGCTGGCGGCGCGGCAGTCGCCAGGTGTGAGGAAGGAGCCCGTAAAAAACTTACGCCGGGCGAACGGCCCGGCGTAAGACGGAATCAAGCTAGATGCGGAGCGCTGCGGTTAGGGCAGGCGCTTGATCTTGAGATTGCGGAATTCCACGCCGGCTCCCGGAGGGTCGACAGGGTGAGCCGACTGCAAACCGATGGAGCCCGACGTCAACCTAGAGTCATGGGCGTCCACCACTTTTCTCCCGTTGTAGAGCACCACGATGTGGTCCCCGTTCACGGTCAACTCGTAAGTGCTCCAATGGTTTGGAATAATCGTCGCGTCCTCTGGAGCGCGAGCGACCTCAACAATACTGCCAGTCAGCCAGGCTCCAGGACGGTTCTCCAGGGTCTTGTCTCGAATTTGCAGCTCGTAGCCGGTCATGGCACCGGGCGTCGCCGGGCGTCCTTTGCTCTGCCGAAACATGATGGCCGAGTTGACTTGCGGGTGGGCGCGGAATTCGGCCTTGAGCACGAAGTTCCCAAACTCCTCTTTGGTCAGAAGGGTAGCGCCCGACTTGCTTGAGTCGTTCTCGATCACTCCATCCTTGACTCGCCAAACGCCTTCTTGCCCGGGGCGCACGTCCCAGCCGTCCAATGATTTGCCGTCAAAGAGCAGGATGTATCCTTCCTTCTTTTCTTCGGCCGTCAGCTGATTCATGCCGGCCTTGCTCTGAGCTAAGCCGCTGCAGAGGCCGACAGTCAACATCAATAATACGAGGCGCTTCATTTAATATTCCCCTTTGAGCCGGGTTTTCCCTTCAGCATTCGTGCATTATACACTGTGACGCTCTGGACAAAGATCTCCGCGGGAGAGCTTTGTCACATGCGTATTTCGGCCCTCTGAATGCCGGTTTCAGTAGCCTTTGTTGCGATCCACGACGTTGCGCAGCGGCCTGCCGGCTTCGTAGTCGAGGATCTGAGCGACGACCTCGTCGGAAATCGCTTCAGGGTCGCTGTCGGCCGCATTGTGCGGCGTGACGGTGATCTTGGGATGACGCCACAAAGGGCTGGAGTTCGGCAGCGGCTCCTGGTTAAAGACATCCAGCGTGGCGGCGCCCAACGTCTCGTCGTCGAGGCACGAGATGATATCGGCCTCGACCTGTAGACCGCCGCGGCCTGCGTTGATCAAGACAGGCGGGCCGAGCGCTCCATCGTGGGCGAGCCGTTGAAACAGGTCGCGATTGAGGACGCCCTGGGTCGCCGGAGTGAGCGGTACGAGCGCCACAAGGATATCCGTGCGGGCGAGGAACTCGTCGAGTTCCTCTGGACCCGCGTACGACCGGATGCCCGGCAAAGTCTTGCGCGTGCGGCTCCAGCCGGCAACTTGGAAGCCGATGCGAGCAAGGACCCCGGCAGCGTCCTGACCCAACTCGCCCAGGCCCAGGATACCGACGCGGACTGCGGACGCCGCTGGCTGTTCGGCTGCCTCCCAAGCGCATCGCGCCTGGGCATCGGCGAGCGCTTGCTGCCGCCGGTGGTGCATCAGGCAGTGCAGCACGACGTATTCCGTCATGCGTTTTCTAAGGTCTTGGCTGACCATCCGCACAAGCGGCACATTCGGCACTGTACGGTCTTGCAGCAGGGCGTCGACGCCGGCGCCCAGGTTGAAGATCACCTCAAGGCCTTTGCAGCGGGCAAGAAATCCGGGCGTCGGCTTCCAGACCGCTGCATAGCGGAAACCTTCGATGGAGGAATCCTTGTCGTTGGCGATAACGATGCGGCGCCCAGGAAGACGTTCCTGGAAACGATGCAGCCAGGGCTCCGGCAGCCAGTTGCGCCCAGCGCCGTTGATAACGAGAAGAAGCGACATGCTGGCTTGCCGAGAGCGGTTAGCTCAATCAGCGGACATCGTGGCCGAGCCTAGCGACTGCTGGCGTTCAAGCTCTTGAGCGTTTCAGGCAAGCCCCTTCAAGAACTCGAAGCTCTGCTGAACGCTTGCCAGCGGATCGCCGGGGGTTTGATCCTGTTCGACGAAAAGGCGTTCGACCCCGGCCTGGTCGGCGGCACGGAGGATTGAAGGCCAATCGAGCGTTCCTGAGCCGACTTCGGCGAAGGCGTCACGCGGGGCGGCCATCGCGGTCGTAACGTTCTCAGTGCCGGCGATTTTGTCTTTCAGATGCAGGCTTAGGACTCGGCCGCTTGCCTGGTTGATCACCTCAACCGGATCGGCGCCCGCGATTGAAACCCAGAAGACATCGATCTCGAAGCGAACAAGACCTGGGTCAAGCTCACGTAGAAGCAAGTCGAACGGGCGCTCGGCTTGCTCGCCGACAAATTCTTCCGCGTGGTTATGGAAATAAAAATTCAAACCGGCCCTATTGCAAGCCTCGCCTGCGCGGTTGCATTGCTCAGCGAGCCGCTTCCAACCGTCGAGACCGTCGCGCTCGGTCGGCAGCGTGTATGAGATGCCAAGGTTTTCGACGCGGTGTTGGGCCGCCGTTTCGATTGCCGCGTCGAGGGTAGAGCGGGGCAGGGATCGCCCGCCTCGCGCCAGTTGGTCCCATGCGTCCCAATTTCCGGTGACCAGCGGTGTGTCGACCATCCAACTCACCCAGGGCATGTCCAACTCGGCGAGCAACGGCAGATGATCCTCAACTTGTGCCAAGCGGGCCTCGACGTAGCGGCAACCTAAGGCCGCGGTTCCGCGCAGAACCTCCTCCGGTTGCTCGGCGAGCGGACCGCGGACGGTGTAAAGGTTGAGACCGATCTCCCGCTCCGCCTTTGCGTTGGAGCAGGCCGCCCCGGCAGCCATCAGGGCCGCTAGCCATTCGCGTCTTGTACTTGTCGCTCGCATTAGCGGGGCCGCTTCACCATGACGTCAAGTACACCACATTCAGCCCATGCGGCACCCGTGGTCTATGCGTCTACGGTACCCGTATTGTGCGCGATACAGGGTTCGGGTCGGTTTCCGAAAGTGCTTCGAGTGCGCGGAGTCTCTCGATCGAGGGAGTCGCGTCTATGGGGCGAACATCATCTGGATCTTCCGTGTTCGATCTTGCATCTTCCATGAGTCTTCCAACCGCGGCCTCACGCATGTGAGACGGGAAGCGACGCTCCCGCAACAGGAGGGTTACGCCGAACAAGAAGAGAATGGCGCCAATCGCAACTGGTGAGATGGCCAGCGAACCGGGAAGAATCCTTGAACCCGCAGACATCAGAAGGCCGCCGCCGGACACCATCACGATTGCCGTGACTCTTCGCGCATCGGAGCCGGCGAAGGTCAGACGCAAGACTACGAAGGTCGCGCAAAGCGCTGCGATGGCGGCGAGACGAAGGGTGGGTGCGAGACCGTCGAATGTCTCCCAAGGAACTAGCGTTGAAGTTGCCGCACCTGCCAAAACGCCAGTAATGAAAGTCGCACTCGACTTGTGCGTAGTTCCCTCATTTCCGTGCAACTTGTTGGAAGACATGAATTGTGATCCCCAGACTTGGATAATCGCGGACAGTGACTGTTGTAAGATTACTTGCAGTTGGAATGTTCATCAATAGAACCAAGGTTTTACACACCCTTAGGTCTTCCGCTTAACGATGAGGAAGAAGATGTCCGGGACTCCTTTCGAAGATCGCCGAAGTGGAGCAGAAGGAGGGTAACCAATTGAACGGAAGTAGGTTAGGAGCCACCCCTAAGGTCGACGATGCGCCGCGATACGTTAATACACAAACATCTTGCCGAAAACCGACTACTAGGAAAATAGGGGTTATGTCTTAGAATCGCTAGTCCTGAAGGTCCAAAACCCTAAGACGCGAGTCGCGAAGGCAATCCTTGCCTCTGGGGCCATCGGAGCTGTCGGTACGTATCTCTATAGTGCTGAGGATGGACAAGTTGCAGAAAAACAGACGCCGTGAGAATGGCTCCAAAACAACAGTGGTCGGTACACTAACCGTAGAAAACTGAGTAGGAACCTCTAGAAACAAGAGCAGCAGGTTGTAGCCATAATACCTATGTCTCTTGAAAAACAATCAGAGTAATGGAGAAAAGGCGCTCAGCCTCACAGGAGGCCGGCAGACGCTGGATGTTCCGTCTCCCGCTGGTCACAATCAAGGGTTGAACGGGGCCGCACCATGCGCGCCGGAGATCAGGACGTTTCTCGCTCCCTGGGAGGGGGAGATTCTTGAAGGGGTCCCTCGCGCTTAATGCGGACAGGGACGGTTGGAGATCAATGAGCACGAAATCCCCATTCAACAAGTCGCTATCTAGCCTTAAGAAGACGCTGAAGTCCGCTCTCCGCCTGGAAAAGCGGTCCATGGTGCGCTCGCCGGCCAACGGAAGGCTGTATCTGTTCTTCGGCGGGAGCAACGGCGAAGTGCAGCTGGAAGAAATTCGTCTAAAGGATCTATTCGCGGGCGGCATTGCGTTTCGAAGTCAGCAGTTGATCACGATTGGAAGTCATATCTGCATATCTGACGGCGTGGAAGCTATCGAAGCCAGCGTGGAAAACAGGCGGGAGGACGGCTCCGGCTTCGTTTACGCCGTGCTGTTGGGAGAACTCAGCCCTCTCGTGGAGTCTTGGCAAAATCGTCTGAAGCCTGAGGTTTGCCTAGCCGACATCCTCCAGCGATGCAAGAAGCTTTCCGCGGAGAGCAACGCGACGGTCCGCGCAAACTGAACCCGATGCCGGCTCGTCAAACGTCCAGGCAGAGCGTTGGTACTAGTGAATCTAGGGTAGGGGCTCTACAGTGTTACACGAGCTAAAGCAGTCTACTAAGACTTCTCCCAGTCGTCGCCTCATTCGAGACTCTACTTATTCCAGGGCCACCGCGGATAGATGTTAGAGAAGGACGATGGCGACCATGGATTCAGCCGGGAGAACCTCCTCCACGCCCGCGGCCGGGTCCGACGTTCCCCGCAATCTATCAGACGAGAGAACACGGCATCTGCTCACGATTCTTGGCGTATTCTTGGTCGCCAACTTGTCGGGGGCCGTACTCGATTTGACTGCCGTTTCAGCTCGGGTGATTGCGGCCATTGACGTCCTGTGCTGCCTGCAAGTGTTCTACACTTGGCGTTCTTCTCATGGGTCGCGCTTGGCCGATTATCGGCTCGCTCTAAGCGCCGTTGTCGCTGTAGTTAGTCCTTTGGCGCATATAAGACTGGCCGGAGATACGCACCAAGTGACAGTGCTTGCGTTGATCCTAGTCAGTCTCCCGTTCTTTCTTGGCACGTCCGTTTTCTTTCTGCCCACTCTCTCGGTTTGTCTCGTTGGATGGCTTGCGGTAGCCGGTGATTCCATCCCTGCGGGCGCGTTCGTCTCTGGGACCGGTGTGCTCGCCGTTTCCGCCGTTGTGGCTCTGTGGCACAGGATTAAAGTGCGCAAGCGAGAGGAAGCGCGTCAGAAAGAGGAGGCGGAGACCCTGGAAAAGCTCAAGGCAAGCGAACGCAAACGCGTGGCAGTTGAAGCTTCGAACAGCGGCTACTGGTACTGGGATCTTAAGTCGAACCGCATCCAGTTCTCCGAGTCTTGGGCCGCCATGTTGGGATACAAGGGAAGCGAGTTGAGCCAAGATCCGGAGGATTGGTTTGGACGCGTCCATCCCCACCACTGTCCGAGGCTGAAGGAAGCGTTGACCGCTCACCTTTACGGCAGGTCGGAGCGGTTCCAATCGCAGTACAAGGTTCGGCACAAAGACGGCTCCTATATCTGGGTGCTGAATCGCGGCATGGCCTTGCGTGACTCTGATGACAAGCCGACTGCGATTGCTGGGTCACAGATCGACATCACCCAGCTTGTGGAGGGTGAGCAGGCGCGCGCCGAAGAGTCATTCCGAGACCGCCTCACAGGACTAGCCAACAGAGAGGCGTTTCTTGTGAGGTTAGAGCGAGCTCTCGACCATGCGAAGAAAGGAGAAAGCGGTCTCTTCGCGGTAATGTTCCTTGATTTAGATCAATTCAAGGTAATCAATGACAGCCTGGGCCACCTTGTCGGTGACCAATTACTGGCTTCCGCCGCCGCCAGGTTACGTCGTTGCGTGCGAGAGAACAGGTCAGATCTAGTGGGGCGATTTGGAGGCGACGAATTCGTCGTCCTGCTCGAAGAGATTTCCTCAGCGGGCGAAGCGGCGATGATTGCAAAACGCATCGTCGACAGTATCGCGCGCCCATTCACGATTGGCACGCGAGAGATCAGAACCGGCGTTAGCGTCGGTGTCGCTCTCGGAGACCGCTCCATTGAGAATCCGGAAGACCTACTCCGAAACGCCGATACGGCGATGTATCGCGCCAAGACCGCAGGCAGGGGACAGGTTGCGCTGTTTAACGCCGACATGCATGCGGAGGCCTCGCGGCTGAACGAACTCCGCAGCAATCTGGTTCTCGCGATCGAGAGGCAAGAGCTTTCGTTGGAGTATCAGCCGATCGTCGACGTCCCTAGCGGCCGGATCATTGGGGCGGAAGCGCTTCTCCGTTGGCGCCGCGGAAACGACTCGATCAGTCCTGCCGAGTTCATCCCAATAGCGGAGGAAACCGGGTTAATCATTCCCATTGGCGATTGGGTCCTTCAGACAGCTTGCGCGCAGGTTGCGGCCTGGGCGCGATCTGGCCTGTCGGATCTCAAGATGAGCGTCAACGTGTCGGCACGCCAATTGCGGGAACCGGACCTTAGCAGTCGCGTGGAAAAGGTGTTGGAGAAGGAATTCCTCGACCCGCGCCAACTCGAGCTAGAAGTGACGGAAACGGCTTTGATGAAGCATAAGGACATTGTCGCGGAAACGATTACCCGTCTAGACAAACTAGGAGTGGGGTTCGCCCTCGACGATTTTGGAACCGGCTACTCGTCAATCGAGCACCTGAGAAGCTTCACCTTCCGCACTCTTAAGATCGATCGAAGCTTTGTGGCGGGCCTTCCGGCAGACTCGAAGTCCGCCGCGGTGGCGGGAGGCCTCATCGAACTAGCCCATCAACTCGGGTTGAGCGTGACGGCTGAAGGCGTGGAAACGACGCAGCAATTCCGCTTCTTGAAACTTCTCGAGTGCGACCGTGTTCAGGGTTATCTGTTTAGTCGTCCCCTTGCTCCCGCGGCCTTCGTAAAGCTCTTGACATCGCAGGCCACTTCAACAGGCAAGACTGCTGACGGTACGGCTCGCGCCGCCGCGGCAGGAGTGGGTCAGGCGTAAGTGGGGCCGTATGCAGCGGCATTCGTGGAATGGTTGTCCTGTGGACTTGGCTCGCTTCGGCCCGGCAGCGGCAAGCCGACCCAGCCCAAACCAGCCACGCGGCGAGCCGTTGTTGAATGGGTAGACGGCATGGCAGAGACAGTCTCTCAAAGGGCTTTGTTGCAATCGGGCGAAGACGGAATTCTCCTTGCGCTGGTTCGGAGTCCCTTGACGGACTCTACCGTTCGCATCCGCGAGCAGGGTTCTTCCTATCTGGTCCAAATTCGGTCCATGACGCAGGTCGCGCAGGGATTCGAATTGCAATGTGAGTATGTCAGCAACGGCCGGCGGCGAGAGGAGAGATCAAACGTCCATGGTACGGCAGTACTGGAGGGTGACGGTTACGGAGCGATCAGCGTCGAGGTAGTCAATGTTTCCACAGGGGGCATGCAAGTCATTTCCCCGCAAGCGATGACGGCCGGCGCCGGCGTGCGAGTTAGCGGAACGGAGACGGACTATGTCGGCGTGGTTCGCTACTGTCGCGATGCGCTCAATGGATATCGCCTGGGCATCCAGTTGTTTGGAGTGAATCGCCGCTAGCCGCGGCAGTAGGGCGTGTGGCTTCCTTGGGGGATTCCTAGTTTCAGACTCTGAGATCTTCCAGTTCCCTCGTACCGCCGTACTCGCGGTCCTCAGAATAATTAGGGGCTTACTCAATGGTCTCTTCCGTGTCGTTGCATTCCTCTATCGATGGCATCCTGTAGAGGAATCATGCCAGAGACCACACTAGAGGAACGTCGCGAGAGTTCCGTTCCACGCCCAAGCGCCGAGCAGAGGCGACATCGTCGAATTCCGGCGAGCATAGACGTTCAGACCTCTTGGATCGATGGATTCGGGGCAGAAGTCTGTGCGCCCGCAGTGGTCAAGAATATATCAGCCGGCGGCTTCTGCATCGAGGCCATTTACAAGCGGCCTGTGGGGTCGAGACTTGCTGTGAAATCACCGCAGCATTTGATGCAATGCATTGTTCGTCACGTCCAGCCGCACGATGGCCGCTTCTATCATGGGCTTGAGATCGTGCCGCTGCTCGTCGAGGCCGCAGCGGAACGGTCGCTCTACAGTCTTGGCTCGACGTTGTCCGACGATTCCTTCGGTAATTGAAGAGCGCTTTGACGCCGAACGAAACCCTCAGAGATCGACAAGCGGCTCTTTGTTCTGCTCGTCCTCTCTGTGGAATTGAACTCCTATGCGATAGCCGCCTGCAGCGGAGCGACAGTAGCGTACGGAGCACATTCGATCCGTGTCCGTCGCATACAGTCTTCCGGCTGAGCCCACGCTCACCGGCTGCGTGGCGAATAGCTGCATCCCGCCCGCGGAAACGTTAAGAACCTCGACCTGCACTGGGGAGGTTCCCTCGGCCAGTAGCAGAGCGCCGCCTTCGGCGCGAACGCGCCGATCGCGCCGCCGGCCGTCCTGCAGGTACTCCAACTCCAGCTCGAATCCGGCATCCCCTGCGACGACTGACAGCACTTCTACGGGATAGCCCGAATCCTGCTCCCGAACCTGAGCGGCGCGGCATTCGGGCGGTCGCTCCGTCACCAGTGCAAACAAGCTCTGCCCATTGTCTGACTTGATCTGCGCCGCTTGCTCGCTGCTGTTGCCGGCTTCGTCACGCCACTCTATCGTTACTTGCCTGTGCGCGGGCTTGGGGTCCTGAAGCGGAACGGCGGGGTGGCGCTTGAAGAAAGAGAGAAGCGGCATTTGTTTATCTCGCGCTCCTTTCCACTATGCGTCCGGAACGCTGCAACCTTTGTCGCCGCTTAGATCATGGCGATCAATCTGATTCCGCCGCGTCGGCAATATAACTTATTCATGCCGGAGTTTTCACTGGCGCTGAGTCTGCGCCAACTTCGATCGCTTAGCGACGTGGCAATTACCTTCTGCTTCGCCGGTCCGGCTCTGACCAAATCGGGGCAAAGCATCCATGCGAGCCCACCCTAACCTACGGCTGCGCCAGACAATACGCGAGCGCCGGCTTCCGCAACCGCCTGGTCCTGGTCTGACATACCGCCGCTCACGCCGATCGCGCCGACGATTTCGTCGCCTATCTTCAGCGGAATGCCGCCGGCGAATATCACAATGCGTCCGCCGTTGGTCGCGTGGATCCCGAAGAACTGGTCTCCCGACTGGCTGTTCTCAGCAAGCTCCTTGGTTGGCAGGTCAAACGCTCGCGCGGTATACGCCTTGTTGATGGATATATCGATGCTGCCGATCCAGGCTCCATCCATCCGCGTGTGGGTTACAAGATTGCCGCCTTCATCCACGACCGCAATATTCATAGGTTGTCCTATCGACTTCGCTTTCTTTTCCGCGGCGTCGACTACCTTGCGAGCATCTGAAAGGTTCATCAGAACTTCTCCTGGAATATTGAATTACGGCTGCCAGACTTGCAGCCTTCGCCGAAGGGAACCCATGGAAGCGCTGCGCGAGGTTTTTCATCTGGAGAGCCTCGAAGGATTTAAATTTCCACAGCACCGCCTTCGAGGCCCCGCGGCCCTCCTAAGTGCAAGAAACCGCTATTATCTACTTGACGCAGGGGTAGCGGCGGCGGTAGATTGGGGCGGATGCC
>CAZYOX010000069.1:0-14168 GCA_964649285.1 uncultured Bryobacterales bacterium
ACCCATGGCCGGTAGACCTGGACGAGCCGCCCTCATCAAGACCATCGCGGCCGCGGGCGGAGAAGAGGCCGTGCTCGCAAAGATCGAGGCGGGCAAGACGATCACCGCGATTGCAGAAGAGCTTGGGGTAAGCAGGCCCATGCTTTCTGAGTATCTGAATAGGTCAGATGACAGCGTGGAACGATTAGGGCGCGCGCGCGAGACGTCGGCTCATGCCCTCGTCGAGGAGGCCCTAGCGATCGCGGACAGCGCAACGCACGACGATGACCGGGCCAAGCGGCTCCAGGTGAGCATGCGCCAATGGCTAGCCGGCAAACGCAACCGCGCACAGTACGGCGAGACGCCGCTCGTTGCCATGCAAGTGAATATGGGCGACCTCGTGCTGGACGCGTTGAAGCAACCGCCTCCGCCGAGACCCCAACATCTTGTGGACGCATTCAACGCAATGAACGAAGGCAGGGAGGACGCACCGGAGTGCGAATCCGCTGGGGGTTGCTCTTAAGTGGCTGATAACACACAGGAACCTATGGCGAAGAAGGGGCATCACGGGAGATTCGAGGGGACATCGCGGGCCGCGAGGCGTGCCAACGGCCTCGCTGGACGCCCTTTAGCCCCCCCTTCTCTCCAACGGCCCGGGTCGGTGGAAAATACCGTTAGTCCTCACCCTGCGAAAGAGTTCCTCCCCGAAAACTCAGCGACCGAAAGTCTCGCCGAAAAAAATTTGGCGGCTGAGTCTGAAAAAATCGGCCCCTTCGATTCGGTTGCATCGGCCATCAAGGAGGCCTTTGCGCCTTATAAAGTCGAGGGCAACTACCCCGATGAATTCCGGACTCTCGCGGCGGAGTTCGTTCGGTGCGGCCCCTGGATCGGAGATGCGCTGAAGCATGCTGGCGGACTCTACGGACTCCAAGATGCCTTTAGGGGAGTTCTCTCGCGGGATTACGAACTCTGGCCGGGCAAGCGGTCTGCCGCCGTTACGGAGGTTGCCATCTACCCGCGAAGGAAGACGCTCAACGTGCTGTTCGCCGGCGATGCCGCAGAGTGGCCGGAAATGCTGCCCGATCTCGAACGGCACGCGGCGGCGCGGGGATGCTCGGCGGTCCGGCTGCTCAACGCGGTGCACGAAGGCTACACGGCTTCGCTGACGGCGACGAAGGAGCTCGCGCATGACTGATTTGTTGACCGGTGCGGAAGCGGCTTCGACTGTCTTGGCGAACCCCGACAAGTACGCGCCCTTGTTCCTCGCGGCCCTGAAGCACTCGAACGGTAATTATGCGCTGTCGGACATTGCGGCTGGAATTAACAACGGCGAATACGGCGTTTGGCTCGCCGGGGAGTCCGTCGTCCTCACGGAAGCGGCAGTCTATCCGAGAAAGAAACGATTGAGCCTTTTCTTAGGCGCTGGGAATCGCCCGGAGGTCGTCGGACTGCTCCCGGCCTTAGAGCGGTTCGCAATCGAGCAAGGCTGTTCTGGCGTGGAGTTCTTAGGGAGGAAGGGTTGGCTACGAGCCATGCCCCGCGGATATCGAGCGAAGTCCTATCTGATTGCGAAGGAGTTTTAGACATGGGCAGCAAGACGAAAACCAACACGAAGACTTTCGGCACCCAGACCACTCGCGTCGACCCGCGCCTGGACGAGCTGGCATGGGGCAACTACGACATCGCCAAGCAAGTGGCGGACGACTACAAAGCCATCTCCATGTCTCAAATGCCGGGGCTGAACCAAGATCAGCTTGCGGTACGGGACCAAATCCGGGCGATGCAAGGGCAATCGACGCTCGGGCCGCTGAATGACCTGTACTCGAACTACCTCAACTTCCAGGCCCCGCAAGTTGCGGCGCCCAGCGTAAGCACGGACTTCGGTTTTACGTCCCCGACTGTTTCAAGCGCGATGGCGTCAGCAAAGCTTGCGAACCGCGGAGACATTCGAGACGTAGCGAACCAGAACATCACGGCCGCGCAGTTCTCGCCCGAAGCTCTCGAAAGGATCTTGGCGGGGATGGACCCGTCGTACACCAACGCGGTGAGGGATACGACGCTTGCGGACATCAACCGGTCCCGTCAGCTTGCTCAAGTGCCCAATGCGGACGCGGCGGCCATTCAGGGAGCTTTTGGAGGTTCGAGACAGGGAATCCTCGAAGCTGAGACGAATCGAGCCTACGGGGACATCGCAGCACGAACCTCTGCGGATCTGAACCTGAACTACTTCAACATCGCACTCGGGACTCTGCAATCAGATCTAGAGAGACAGCAACAAGCGGGCATGTTCAATTCCGATGCCGCTTTAAGGGCGGCTTTGGCCAACCAAGGAATCGACGCGAATGTCGCTCTACAGAACTCCCAACTGGGCACGCAAACCGCCATTGCCAATGCGGGGAATGCGACACAGGCGGGCATCGCGGGAGCCCAGATTGCCAATCAAGGTGCGATCGCTCAGCTACAGGCCAAACTCGAAGCGCAGAAGGCAAATGCTCAGTACGGCCTCACGGCCGGTCTAGCCAACCAAGACGCCGCATTCCGCTCCGCTGACTTGGGCCTCACGGCGACGGATCGGCTCTACGAGCTGGACAACACCGCGCGGAACAGGCTGCTCCAGGACCTAGAAATGCTCCAGTCGGTCGGAAACTACGACTACAACATCTCTGCGCGAAACAACGAGATCGACTACATGAATGCGTACAACGCGCAGCAGGCGCCGTTGACAGCGCTTGGCATCAGGCTAAACGCCCAGTCGACGCTCCCGACGAACCCGACTGTTACGTCGAGCGGAAACAGCGAGCAAGTCACGAAGCAGACGCCGGGATTATTCGACATTCTCGGCATGGGTCTTCAGCTGGGCGCGAACTTCATCCCGGGCGGCGGCATCTTGGCCGGCGGAAGCCCGGCGGCTCCTCCGCGAACTCCGTCGCTGTTGGAATCGTTCGGCGGGAACGTGCCGCAGGCGCCGAACATCGGCTACCAAGTCCCGCGGATCGATCTCGGCCAAACGCAGAGCCCGCTCAACTATCGGGGGTACTACTACTAATGCTGGCAATACTATCAGCTTCGAAGCGGTTGGCCTTGCTGGGGGATCTTGGGCGGAAATGACTACATGGGCTCCGTCGCTTTGGGAGATGGCAAAAAGTGGCTCAATCTCTAGGCCGGAATCCAGCACCCCGCTTGACATCGGGGAGTAGAGTGAATGCGGGAAGGGCTGCGTCACCAGCCCTGCGCAACCACAGAAGGACCGGCTTCGGCCTGCTGAGATTCTAGCCGGTGGAGGTGGAAGTGTCCCTACTAACGGTATACTCTGGCCCGATGGCGCCCAAAAAAGACCAGGCAAACTTGCCTCTGATTGTTCACGGGCTGGAGCTGGAGGTTAAGTCGATTGGAAAGAAGGTCGATGAACTAGGACCGCAAGTCCAGAAGATCCGCGAAGATCAGGCGACCGAACGCGGCGCGAACACGGCAGGTAAGGATCACAAGAATTTACTCCTTGGCTTACTAGGCACAACAGTTCTGACGCTGTTTGGGGTGGTCGCCGGTTCGGTATACATCTTCAGTCAACTCGGCGGATTGAGGGAAGCAGTCGATGGGCAGCGCGAGGATATCTCAAGGCTAGAGGGGTATCATTTAGCGGCTGAGTTGGAATCTCCCTTGCCTGATGACTCGGCGTCCCTAGGTGCGGCGCTTCAGAAGAAATATGAGGCTGCCGAGCATGGTCAAACCGAAAGAGTTCCTTTGGAACCCGAGGTGATTGCCGCAAGCGCGAAGGACTTAATTCAGAGATCGTGGCCCACGGAGGATCTTTCCAACTCGGCATGGCGAACGATAACGTCTCTCGCCGCCTATCGCACCCATTCCGCCTCAGTGACACAGTCGATGTCTGGTCGACGAGAGCTGTCTGGGTCCGCCAGTGACATGTGGCAAGTCAGCTCTAGGAGGGATTCAACTGTCCGAATCTGGGCCGCTACTGACCGTGTTGCAGCAGTAATGGCCGCGCACCTCGAAGAAATAGGCAATCCCGTAAACGAAGACAAGAAGGTCGGTCCACCGCTCCTGTTTGTTACCGGACCTGGAACTCTAATACTGGATGAGTCATGGCTCAAAAACGTTGTTGTTATCGACGTCACTGTCATCTATCGCGGAGGGCCAGTGAGGCTCCAAAACGTTAAATTCGTGAACTGTAAGTTTGAGCTTGAGCGTTCGGACCAGGTGGAAAAGTTCGTGCAGGCTACGCTAGAAGATGGCCCCACGCAGTTCACCACTAGTTAGAGAGAAACTCAGCCATGCTCCAGACGTGATCCGTCAAGCCGCTTTCCATCGCAGGCGTAACCCTCAAGCTCTTGTGAACCCGGCAGAAGTTGAACCAAGCGAAGTGCAACACCGGCGCGGCCTGAAGGTTACTCCTCCTCGTACCGAGAGCGTTGCCGTGTTTGAGAAGGAAAGGCGGGAATAGGGCTGCCCCCTTGACCGCCTAGGGGCCGGCTGATATTCTACGAGCGGAAGAGCCCGCCAGTCCGAACAGTCACCGTATGGTGTGCGTTCCTCCCCAGGGAGGATAGGACGGCGGGCAAAACTTTCTCCCCTCACAGTTACTTTGGCCAGTGCTGTACCCGCAGTTCGCGGGGGCGGATAATCTTCCGATAGCTCCAAGCGTCTTTCTTGCCCATGTTACAGGAGCGTGCAACCGCACCACAGACCATGTCGGCAAGCTGGAGCAGGTTGTTCTTGTGTGACTCCTGTGTCTTTATCTTCTTTATTCGTCTTGGTCCGTCACCGGGGTTGATTTCCGCCTGGAGGCGCTTCGAGAGCTTGTCGTAGAAGTTGCGATTGCCGCTCTTATCCATGACGACTTGGGCGTTTTCCATGTGTTGCCCTAGGTTGTCCAAGACGTAGGTAGCCGTCTTGCTGTAGAACGTATCCCTCGACTGGAATACTCCGCCCCATGCCTTCGATTTGTTGAGCACGAACGAGCTGTACAGGAAGTCGAAGCCTGCGACGCCTTTCAGAAACTTATCACGCAAATCTGGCTTCAACTTATTGAAGTGAAACTCGTGGCGTGGGCCCAATCTGAGTTCGTCGCGGAGCTCATCGATACGGCTGTCGCACGCCGTCGCCACGCCGGGGTTCTTGAACAGGACGGCGGTGACGACGAATAGACGAGAGGAACCAGGCCTATTGTTCATTCCCGAGTCGCCAGACTCATCGAAGAAAATCAGCACGACGAAACGCCGATTTTCTCACACGATTGGAACTTGGGCAGCAATCGTTAGCCTCAAGCCCACCCTTAAGCCTTGCGCTCAGATTCTCGAAAGCGTAGACTCCTAAACAAGCGGCCCCCGCCAGAGCTACCAACTCTAACGAGGGCCTACCAGTCACGCAGAGGTTAGCTGCATGAAAGGCTCTACACATCCTATCCCGCCCGGCAAGCTTCGGGCACTATCAGGCAGCAATCCCGCGTGGCTCTTTTCCCATAGGAGAGTCACATGCATTCACGAGAGGCAGAGTTCATCCTTGAGTCTCGCCACCTAGCGGACTTTTACTTCGGAATCGCCGACGTTCTCGAAGATCCCGACGACGACGATTTCAAATTGTTGGCGTGCGCCTTCGCTACCCTCAAAGCCGAGGCGAACTACACCCTTCAAACGGCACTAATCGCCCACATCGCAAACCTGTGGGACCACTCCAAGGACGGCCCAGAGATTCAGCATCGAGCCTTCGAGATCCTGATTCTGAACCTGGCGATTGGGAAGGCGGGAATGAGCGCAGACCAGATCAAGGCGCTCCGCGAATCGCTGGAGGTGACGAAGTGAAGCGCGCGAAGAAGGCCGTGAAGGCCACGCCCAGACAGAAGAAGGCGCTGAAGATCACCCGGGCGCGCCTCCGCTCGGATAAGCCGCTGTCGGAGCATGAGCAAATCCTTGCCCGGCTCGACGTCCTGCTGGCTGTCGTCTACGAGATGAGCAACTTGCAAGAGACATCGGTTCGTCGATTTTTTAAGAACGCTACAGAGATGATCTGGCAGAACCACCGCTCGACCAAGTCCAGATCAAAGTATCTGCCAGAAGCCATCCGGGGGTTGTTCTACCGATGACCTACGAATACACCGACGTTCACTCCCAGATGCGCCAGCACATCCGCGATACGGCCGCCTTCTACTGGGGTTTCAATCAACTCCTGGAGGGCGACAGCGGCAACAACGACGAGGGGTACCACTTCATCGCGCGAGTCTTCCAGACGATGCTCGACAACGAGGGCTCGCCCGGCATGTCCGACCTTGCGCACTACGCCGTGGGTCACGTTGCCGAGCTCTTCGACAAGAATCTGGAGCACAAAGCCGCTTGGTGGCGCTCCGTTCTGCTCTGCCGCCTATTAGACGCCATCGGCGAAGCAGACCTGAACGACGAGGCCATCGAGGCCCTGACCGCGCAGGTTAAGGGGAAGGCCAAAGCCGCAGAGGTTGACGGCAGCCCCGTCGATGACTTGAGCGCGGCCGGCGCCGGCTCAATCGAACCATTGTAGAGGGACAACCGGGCGGGCTTCGGCTCGCCCCTTCAACGAGGCGTACTAGCGGAGCTTAGGTGCTCTTTCATGCGGTCGTTCATCAACTTGTCGAGGGTTTCCTTCGTACACGTCTTGTGCTGAGAGAACGTCTTGATAACTTGCAGTACGAGTCGGGGGTCGCACTTGTACAAGACTCGGCGAACGTAACTTAGGTCTTGTCTGTCGTCGGGCCGCCAAATTGCCCCACGGGAGATCAGCAGGTGCAGGGCGTCCATGGCGTCCTTAACCTCGCGGATAACAACCACGCCGCCGTAGACCGCGCGTTCTCCGACATACACGAAATTCGGGGACCCAAGGCGGTACAGGCACCTATCCAATGCAGATGATCCACCATTCGCCTTGTCGTTCGGATTCGCGCCGAGATCTAGAAGATACATTATCGTCTCTTCGCTGCTGAGTTCGACGCCACGAAGCAACCGCGATAGGTCATCACGCGCGGGGTCGACCTTGAGCTTCTTGAGAACTTCCAGGTGGCCGCTTGAGCAAGCTTCTTCGAATGCAGTCGTGAAACACTCGGGATCGCCGTCGCAAGGATCGTCCAAAATCGGTCCGCGGGATCGGGGATCCGCTCCAATCCATAGCATGAGGTTGACCCATTTCAGATCGCCCTTGTCAGCAAAGTACCTCAAGGCTTGATCGGCTTGCTCCTGGAGCTCTTTCTGAAGCTCCGGGTGGGCGTCCTTGTACTCGCGGAAGGGCCGCAACGCCTTCTGGGCCTTCAGCGCGAACGCGGTCGCAAAAGGCTTCCCGGAGACCACATCAGCTCCGTGCTGCAGAAAGAAGTCGATGAGGCGAGGCTGCCAACTCTCAAGAACTTCAGCCAATGGCACGGATCTGATCTCAGCCCCGTTCGCCACCAGGACCTCCACCAGATCGGCGCGCTTGTCTTCCACAGCAGACGCGAGGGCGTGGTTCTTCGTCTGTTGGCAGCTCTCAGCCCGCACAAGCGTCTCGACGAGACTATGGAACCCCAACTCAACCGCTACGCCCAGAGGCGTCTTCTTGACTCCGGGCGCCACGCGAGTCGGCTTCCCGGCGGAGATCCAATCCTGGATGGCGTAAAGCTTGCCGGTGCGGCAGAGTTCCAGTAGAAGCTTGGAGTCTTCGATTGTGAGCGATTCGTCCACGGATGAGCGGCCGATAGCCTACACCAGATGTATGCTCATCGGGCGACCTGCCGCCGCGCGCCGCCATCGGAGGTACTCCAATGCGAAGTAACAGCCACGTACCGATTACGCCAGCCACCGAGCTCCACCTGGATGTGAAGCAAATCTCCGCACTCTGGAGGCTCGATCCTAAGACGGTGACCAGCCTCTTCCGCAACGAGGAAGACGTCCTGCGGGTCAAGAGCGCGTCCCGAGTGACGCTACGGATTCCGCTCTCTGTCGCCGAGCGCGTCCATCGGCGCATGTCGCAGCTGGAGTAGGGCGCCGTCCGCTGTCCCTCACAGGCGACGGATGGAGACGAAAATGCCCGCCATAACCGAACTAGAAGCCGCGCAAGCCCTTGGGGTCACCCAAAGGACGCTTGCCGATATGCGCCGCCGCGGCGAGGGGCCGCCCTACTTCCAGGTGGGAAAGTTGGTACGCTACCGCCCCGAGACCATCGAGCGCTGGATTAGCGACCAAGAACGCAGAAGCGCACAACGGCCGGCGACAGTCATCCCAACTCAAAGGAAAGCGGTACGTCGCATCGACCGGTCTGGAGGCCGCCCCTCGAAACATGGCCGTCGCAGTGCGAGCGAGCAATCTGCCGGTCCCGCTTAGCTCATAGGGGGAGGCGGAGGCAACCCGTGGAGACGTGGATTTATTCGCCTTTTCTTCGCTATACTCCTTGCCGTGCGACGGGAGCGGAGAACCTGCAAAGTAAGCTTCACAGACAGTGACGGTGGCTCATGCGTCGTGTAGAGCGCCTAGAAACCCTGTACTTGGATTTTGACGGGTTCTTCGCGTCGGTCATGCAGCAGGCCATGCCGGCTCTGCGTAACAGACCAGTTGGCGTCATTCCGTTCGACATGAAGGCCGTAGAGAGCACGTCGATGATCGCGTGCTCGAAGGAAGCCAAGCGCCGCGGCGTCAGCAACGTCATGCGTGCGGCGGAAGCCCGGCGACGATGTCCCGAGATCATCTTCGTGCCTCAGCGGCCGGATCTTGTGCGGCGGGCGCACCACGCCCTGCTCAATGAGATCGCCTGCGTGGCGCCGATCGACGCCGTGAAGAGCATCGATGAGCTTGCCGTCCGCTTGGACAAACGAGCGGCGGAGGCGCCCGATGCGCTGGCCTCCCAGATCAAGAAGCGCCTGAGGGAGAACATCGGCCCGTTCATTACGTGTTCGATCGGCTTCGCGGCGAATCGTTTGCTGGCGAAGATCGCCTGCAAGAGGGACAAGCCGGACGGCGTAACAATCTGGCGTCCCTCTGAGATGCCTGGACCGCTGCTGAGCGTGCCGTTGTCGGATGTGCCAGGGGTTGGGAGCCGTATGGAGACAAGGCTGCGATCCCTCGGCATTAGCACGACCGAGGAGTTACTCAACACTCAACCGAAGCAACTGCGCAAGCTTTGGCGCAACGTGCAAGGCGAACGGCTGTGGTACGCGCTGCATGGGTACGCGTTACAAGCCGAACCAACGCAGAGGGCCATGTACGGTCATGGGCGCGTCTTGCCTCCTGAGTGGCGAACGCTGGAACGCGCGCGAGATTGCTCTCGCCTGCTGCTCACGAAGGCGGCGCGCAGGATGCGGCGGGACGGATTCTACGCACGAGAGCTGCAGCTTTGGCTGCAAGGCTATGGGAGCGCTTGGACAGAAGTACAGACGCTGCCGAGCGTAAACGATGATCATGCATGCCTTGAAGGGCTAGAAAGGCTATGGCGCCGAGCTCGAACAGCGTTGTCGCAAAAGTTTCGTGCGATCCGGTGCGGCGTCACATTGGGACTTCTGGTGCCGGCAAGCGCACGGCAGTTGGAGTTATTTCGAGAAGACGTGCCGGAGCGCCGCAAATGGGAAAAGCTCACTGAAGCGATGGACGCCCTCAATTACCGCAACGGCCGACGCGTCATTTCGCTTGGCGTCTGGACGCCGCCGCCCGGGGGCTTCGCTGGGGGCAAGATCGCGTTCACCCGCATTCCTTCGGCAGAGGATTTCCTATGAGTTGGCTTACCGATACGCACTTGAGGGATCTCGACGAAGGCAGAGTCATCGAAGCAACATGCCTGAAGTGCTCCCATACTTGGCGTCAAAGCCCGGTGCAGCTCTTGTTAAAGGTGGACCATCGCGACGTGCGGTTGGATGAGGTTGCCCGGAATTTAGCGTGCGTTCGCTGGGGCTGTCGCCACGTCGGCGTCCGTCTTGCCGTCTTGGGTGGTGGCGAGACAAGCAGCTTCGTCGGAGGAATGCCGTAGGTATCGTCCCGACCTAGGCCCCTAAACCAACGGATGCTAGACTACACCCTCGACGGAAGGAGGATGACGTGAGGTTCGCATTTCAGACAGCTCTCATGGTTGCGTTTCTTGCGGGCTGTGGTGCGCCGCCCAATGATACAGCCGAAAACGTAACCGCTTCTACCGCGAATCCAAATGCCGAGTCTCGGCCTGTGGTCCCCGCGTCGGTGCCCTACCAAGTAGCAAGAAGCTGGGGAATCCCTGCAGGAGGAACGGGCCGGTCCATCTTTATCGACCCGCAACATGCCAACGAGGCCGATCTGAGGCGCCTGGGCGAACAACTCCGGCAGGAATCACCCAACGGCGGCTCCTCGTTTGTCTTCATCTTCGATACGGAGAGAGCCGCCCGGCTTCAAGGCACCTTCGATAACTCTGACGAGGATCACGAGCACTACATGCGCCACACGGTCGGGGAGTATACGCGTAACGCAAGCAACGGATACCATCGGCTCCACGGCACTCCTGAGGGCATCATGGGGCCGGCTTTTGAGGTCAACTACTGAGGAGATGGGGATGTCCGTTTACGGGGCTTACGAGCGCCCGCGCTTCGACCTAGCCAAGCTCGAAGTGCTCAAGAAGGCCGCCCTATCCGACGACTGGAAGGCCGCAGCAGACGTTTACCTTGAGATCGCTCTAGAGGCCAAGGGGAAGCCCGAGCCTGAGCAGGTAGAGGCATTGGGCCAGTTGCTGAGATTGCGGGACGGTGAGCGTCTGGCGGTCGCGATCGACGAACTGGCGCGTAGGTCGTAGCGAGCTTCTCATCATGCGATGGATCACGGCCTCGCCTCACGGTGGCGACATGCAACTTACTGAGAGATGAATGGCTGCGCGACGAACCAAAGCAAAGTTCATTGAGCCGATGTTCTTACACCGAACCGAGCGTCTGCCCGACGGGCCCGAGTGGCTTTACGAATTGAAGCTCGACGGATACCGCGCTATCGCTGTGAAGTCGGCAGGACGTGTTCGCCTGTGGTCACGGAATGAGAACGATTTCAGCGCGCGATTCCCGGCGATCCCCGCAGCATTGAGCGAGCTACCCGACGATACGGTCATCGATGGAGAAGTCGTCGCCCTGGACGATTCCGGCAGGCCCTCGTTCAACGCGCTACAGAATTTCGCCTCCTCAAAGGCGACTCTGGTGTATTACGTTTTTGACGTCATGGTGCTGGCGGGAACGGATCTACGCGCCGAACCATTTACCGTCCGGCGTCAAATGCTCGGGGAGAAGGTTCTGTCTCTTGTTTCAGAACCGATTCGGCCGCTGCCGGATCTTCCGGGTTCGCTCGATGACCTGATTGAGGCGGTGAAGCGCTCTGGGCTAGAAGGCCTGGTCGCAAAGCATCGGGACAGCACGTATGAAGCAGGCGAGCGGTCTGGACGTTGGTGCAAGATGCGCATCAACGCAGGCCAGGAGTTTGTCATTGCCGGCTACACCGTCCATCCGTCGACTTTCGATGCATTGATTTTTGGGTACTACGAGGGTTCGGAGCTGATGTATGCCGCGCGCACCCGCAACGGATTCACTCCCGCGCTTCGACAGGCCCTCATGAAGCGATTCAAAGGCCTTGAGATCACCGAGTGTCCTTTCGCGAATCTTCCGGAGAAGAAAAGCGGAAGGTGGGGACAGGGATTGACAGCCGCCAAAATGAAAGATTGCCGGTGGCTCAAGCCGAAGCTCGTCGGACAATTCGAGTTCGCTGAGTGGACTCCAGATAACCACCTGCGCCACTCCCGGTTCATCGCCCTACGTGACGATAAACCGCCAAGGTCGGTCGTTCGCGAGTCCCGCACCAGAAGCGATTAACACAGAGCCCTTGTCGCCGTCTGCGTGTCATACTTTCGGCGGCATGGACGCACAGACGATCATATCCGGGATTTCGGCGGGCGCTTCAGTGGTGAGTGCCGTCGTGGCGGTCCTTGCCGCCCTTTGGGCATCCAGAAGTGCTAAACATTCAGCAGAGCATCAGCAAGCCGCAGCGCAGGCGCAGCAGCAGGCGGCCGATGCCCAAACTCAAGCCGCGGAGGCGGCACGTACGATCGCCGATCTCCTGAGTTCAGGCGAACAGAAGCGGCAAGTCGCGGCACTGACGGCGACCATCAGAGCCGCGTTATTGCCCCATCCCCGACAGGAAGGAGTCCGGCTGCTCACGATTTCCAATGACGGGCCGGCGCAAGCGGAGATTCTTTCCGTGACGATCTTCAACGAGGCCATAGACGAGTTGGCCGGTCCCTTAGCTCCTGCGACCGAGCGCAAACACTTGATTGCCCTGCGCATGGGCATGCCTAGACCGCCTTGGTGGGTGCGCATAGAATATCTGGACGGTCGCTCGGAAGTCCAAGAGTGGACGCAACCATTAAGCTTGTAATGCTGTGCCTCAGAGGTGACTCATGCGAGGGTGGACCGCCCAAGACGACAGGCCTCTTGCCATGAGGCGCAAGTCGATGCCTCAGTCTCACTGTCCGTTGCCATGCTTCTTCTCTTTGTCAACCAGAAGCAAGGTGTTCGGGTCCACTCGTCGATGCAGGGTATCATGCCGATGGTTGAACAGGCCGAGCGAAGCACGTCGCCCATCGCGAGCGGCTCTGATGATGGGTCGTTCGACGCCCTCATCACTCTGTGGCTTCTGCTTGGCCAGCGACATCAGTCGCCGGCCCCAATCCTCGTTTGTTGTGAACTGGTTTAGGTATTTATTCCTCCTAGCTGCCCTTTGGAGTTCTCGCTTGTTAGTTGCGCGACTGGTGTTCGCAATCACCTCGGCTCGGACTTCTGACGATGCCCCGTTGGCTATAGCCATCTGACAGAGGATCTCCTGCATTTCGCCAAGCGAAAAATTAGCGAACTCGAAATCCGGCTTCGATATGTGGCAGAGGCCAAATAGTTTGCCCGCTCTAGCAGCCTGCTGCAGCCTCTTGACGTTGTCCAATAGGTCGCCATCGATTGAAATGATCGAATAAATCCCGCTCTTAACGTCGTTTTCGAGAAGGTCGGGCAGTTGGTCGAACTTGCCGCGGAGGTCGACGAAGTTGATCCCGAAACAGTCCATGCCAAAGTATTCCTGCAGAGCTCCCAATTCAGTTGCACCCTCCGCATACCAAGTGACATGTAATCCGAAACTCGGCCAGAAACTCTTGAGTCGCTCGTTGGAAACCCGGGCGTCGCCATCAAAGATTCGTTTCGATCCGTAGGCATACTCTTTATGGCGAGCTCCGTCCCACCCTTCCCCTTCCTCGGGCCATTCCGCCTGAAAGACGTCTTCCGCTACTCGCCTGATGGTCTCCCCTGCTGCCTTAAAGAAGATTGCTCCCGCCAGCGGACCCTTTAGGCGCTTCTCACGGATGTCATTCGTCGCAAGCCGTAACACCTCGTGTAGCGAATTATTCGGCTCAAGAACGGCAGCAGCACTGCAGAATCTATCCCAAGATTCCCTAGCACCTGCCTCTCCTATCAATTTGTACAGCTCTTCGATGCGCGCCCAGTGGGTCTCCAACGCGGATCGGCCTTGCATCTCGCTTACGCTAAAGCGCAAGCGTTGGAAGATTCGAGGATAGCTACACGGCTCCGATGCCACCGCAAGCGCGCAGACGGCATTAGCTCGAGCAAAGAGGGAAATGACGCGAGCTGAGCCGCTTTCTCGCTGCGACTTGTCGAACGACTTCCGCAGGCGCCGCAAAGCCGCGGGCCCGATCAAGTAAGAAGGGGACTGATAATAGCGACGTACCCTGTCGTACTCGTGGACCACAAGGAAACGGAAGGGATGGAACATTAACTCCACTGCTGGGTCGAGGTTCTTGAGCTTCATTGCGGCGGCGCCAAGCCCTTCCGGATACAGCCTGTACGGACGCTCATCGGCGTAAGCATAGCGATCGTCGCTGATCTCCTGGAGAAGCTGGAGCCCCGGGCGGCGCAGCCGTTTCTTTGAAATGACCAGGTCCGCTCGCAGCAGACCAAGCTGCCAGAGATCGACGATGGTCTTGGCTTCCACTCGAATCCCTCGTTCGGTGCACCACCTAGAAAGAGCATTGGGGCGGTCGATGGTTTCCTGCCAGATGGCATCGCTCTCAAGGAGCCAGCGGGCCAACGTCGCGGGCTCGACATAGGTCGGTGCTTCGATGCGAGAGGACTCGCTCTCCTCGGTTCCTTCGTTGCGGGTTGGCCTCAATCCAGATATCCTCCCCCCGAAACA
>CAZYOX010000070.1:0-10872 GCA_964649285.1 uncultured Bryobacterales bacterium
AGTCGCCGCAGCTATTCAAGCAGTTGCTCATGGTCGGCGGATTCGACCAATACTTCCAGATCGTGCGCTGCTTCCGCGACGAGGACCTGCGCGCCGATCGCCAGCCCGAGTTCACTCAAATCGATCTCGAGATGTCCTTCGTCCGCGAAGACGACGTGCTCGATGCGGTCGAAACCGTCGTCCGCCGCACGCTCGAAGCGGCGGATATCTCAACAACCAACTTCCCGCTGCCCCGCATAAGCTTTGCGGAGGCGATAGAAAAGTACGGCTCCGACAAGCCCGACCTGCGCTTGCCGCCGCTCGAGCGCGTCAACGACCTGTTCCCCGACCTCGTCACTGCCGGACTGCCGCTCGTCGCCGTGCGCATCCCCAACGTGGGACAACTCTCGCGTAAGGAACGCGAAGAGTTCCGGCCCTATTGTATGGAGCACGGCATCAAGGTCTTCGACGACGCCAAGGGCCTAGCCAAGAAGTTCCCCGAGTCGATGGAGACGCTCGCCCAGCGCATCGGCCTCACCGACAACGACCTGCTGCTCGTCGCCACCCTGGCCGAGACGCCCAAGGGACCCAAGCCCGAAGAGTCAACGCTGCAAGCCGTCGGCGGCCTGCGCCTCCACGCCGGGCACAAGCTCAGGGACAAACACGGCCTGCTCAACCCCAAGGACTTCCGCTTCCTCTGGGTCACCGAGTTCCCCATGTTCGAGTGGGACGAGGACGAGCGCCGCTGGTTCGCCGCCCACCACCCCTTCACCTCGCCGCACGAGGACGACTTCGACAAACTCGAGTCGCACCCCCACCAGGTCCGCTCGCGCGCTTACGATTTGGTGTTGAACGGCGTTGAACTCGGCTCCGGCTCCATCAGAATCCACCGCCGCGACATCCAGGCATTGGTGTTCAAATCGCTCGGCTTCTCCGAAGAAGACGCCCGCCACCGCTTCGGCTTCTTCATGGACGCTCTCGAATACGGCACCCCGCCCCACGGCGGCTTCGCAGTGGGACTCGATCGCCTCATCATGCTCCTAGCTGGCGAAACCACCATCCGCGACGTGATCCCGTTCCCCAAGAACGCCCGAGGCGCCGACATCATGTGTGACGCGCCGAATACGGTGCCGACTAAACAATTGACCGAGCTGGGGATTGCGCTGCGACGACCTCTGAGTTAGTCGCTTAAGGACAAGATCGGAGAACGATTAGCGCCCCCTGGGTTCCCTAGGGGGTGGGCAGTCGCGAGTGGGAGGGTGTTCTCGCCCCCGGTCTTCCGGCGTAGCCGGACGACCTGTCTTCCAGGAGGGCCAAGACCTCACTTCTTCGGCCGTCTTCTCAACGAATCGCCAGTATTCTTCGTTCTCAGGAGTACTCTTGTCCTTCGTAAGCGGCATTGTTGGATTCTCCTAGATTCCTTACGATCTGGTCAATGTCCGAGATGGCAATTCGCTCTCTGTCAATATATGACACTGGGAGCATGGGTACCCGAACGCTCGCGGTACTCGGATCCCACTCAATTCTCTTGGCTCCTTGCTTGCGCTTCTTTCGCGCGCCGAAACCGAGGCTCATCGAAAACAGATCGACATACCGTCTAGGCCCAACCCCGATGAACGGTTCGAAGACAACTCGTTTGGAGTCGGCGCTGGTTTCTTGATCCTTCAAGACTATTGAGTCGTCGTGCAGGGCGCTGGCCTTGCTCTTCGGATAGGGTTCGACATATACCACACGCGAGAGCCCCGCAGCCACAATGTGGCGCGCACAGTTGTGGCAAGGGAACGTTGTGGTGAAAAGTTGAGCGCTCTTCGTCGAAGTGCCATTTCTCCCGCAAGAGAGCAGCGCTTCCATTTCAGCGTGCACGGCCCGGCCGTATTCCGTGATCTCAGACAGGAGTCCGCTGTCCAAGCGCATTCTCGCCTGTTCGCGCTCTTCCCCCGTTACGTCACCTAGAAGCCGCGTGATCGTGTCCTCGACGATCCGCTCACGATTGGCTTGATTGGAGTCTTCGTCTCTCGAACCATCGCGTTGATCTCCTGGACCAGGCCAATACTGCCCTCCCCCAGGTTTCGGCACGTCATTACAACCCACAGCGAGAATGTCCCCGTCCGACGTAGCAATTACTGCACCCACCTGTCTTGACAGATCGGCGGAACGCAGAGCGGAAGAGTACGCCAAGTGCATACAGTGCTCGTCCATCGTCGGCGTCTCATGCGGATGTCCGAACACAAGATTCAGGAATCGCGTGATCTGGCGCTTGTAGCTGGAATGTGCGCTGTCATCTTCCAGAGATATGAACACATCTGCGAGGTGAAACGTTTCTCGTGTTCTTTGTCCGTTCGGTTCATCCTCGTTCTCGTCACGTTCGATCAAGGCTTGCGCATCCTTGATCGCGATGTGTTTATCTTCAACTAGGTACTTCAGGCGCGTCGCCTCGGAAGCATAGACGCCCACCAAGAAGAACCCCGCTCCGTAGATTCGCCGCAACTCGGTCACCTCTTCCGGTCGCTTCAGGGAGTCGATCACCAATGCTGTGCTGTGGAAGGGTAGCGGTTCATCCTCCTCGTCGACCTGGCGACTCTTGGCCACCTCGGATATAGCCGCCAGTGCCGCGAAGTCTTGTCGGCCAGCGAGTTTTCGAGCCAGATTGCCGGCCTTCATTCGGGAGTCGATTCGATCGAATTCCGGTTCATCTTTCAACTCAACACCCAAGTTACCTAGCTTCGGGCACAAGGTGCTCACGCGAACCTCGTTCGTTGAGTAGCCGAAGCTCTTGAGTTGATCCTTGAGTGCTCGAATTACTAGCTCGCGGTCTGTGCCGATTGGACAGACAAGGGCAACAACGAGTTCAGAACCTTGTTGCGGAATCGATTTGGGCATAAAGCACGAGAAATTATTCAGTGTTATACATCAATCACAGGGCAAAAGGCAGCGCAAAAAGGCGGAGAAGAAGGCCCCCGTTCGAGGACGTCGCCCCCCGAACTTCCCAACAGCGCCTCAAGTCGGCTGTGCCGCGAAAGAATCGGATCGACTCGCGGGTGCGGTGGTGATCCCACGAGCGTTTTGCCAAGATTGAGAGCGATTCTGCGACAAGAATGGCTGACCCCGAGAAACTTGGCAAGCCTTGGACGGACTCAGAACTCGACGAAATCGTCGCCGACTATTTCGTGATGCTGGGATCCGAGCTTTCGGGTCGGCCGTACGTCAAGGCACAACATAGCGCTGCCCTGATGGCCAAAATTGGTCGCACACATCGGTCCGTAGAATTCAAACACCAAAACATCTCAGCGGTTCTCGAAGAGCTTGGCAGCCCATGGATCATTGGCTACAAACCCAAGAAGAACTACCAGCAGGCGATTTTCGGTGCCATCGATCGACATCTGAGTAGGCATCCCGGGACTCTTGAGTTCCCTGTTCGTGCTCCTGTTCTGCCGTCTGACCCTCCTCTTGAGGTATTTGTCGACGCGCCGCCTCCAAGACCGTCGGAGGAACTGCCGAGTGGTCTACGAACCCTTGTCCGCAAGTTCGACCCCGTGGAACGGGACCATCGCAACCGCTCACTTGGCAGAGCTGGGGAAGAGTTTGTAATCGGCATCGAACGTAGGCGTCTTGCCACAGTCGGACGGAACGAGTTGGCCGATCGAGTGCGGTGGGTTGCGGTGGAAGAGGGCGATGGCCTCGGCTACGACGTGCTGTCATTCGACGTCAATGGACGCGAACTGTTAATTGAAGTCAAGACGACTAACGGCTCGGCCCGTACACCATTTCTCCTAACGCGTAACGAAAGGGCGATCGCTGCGGATCGTCCCTCGGAATGGCGCATCTACCGTGTCCACCGTTTCGCCTCAGGTCCGCAGATTTTCATCGTTACTCCGCCGCTTGAGGATTCCTTGAATCTTGTACCGGAAAGCTGGCGAGCCGTGTTCTAACCGTGCTCGCAGAGTGATCGCCGTTGGCGACAGCTGAAAGCCTTGCTCGCCGCCGTGCGCGAACTGCTTGACAATACATAGGATTCCTATGTATTCTGCTCTACAAGACGACCGGCGATGGCGGCGAACGAACAGGTTGTAACGGGCTTGGCCAAGATCGGGATGGCCTTGCGTGCCGAAGGGTGGCGCGAGGCCGATGCGGTCGGAATGTCGCCCACTCAAGCGCAGATCCTCATCTATCTCGTGCAGCGTGGCCCGTCCCGCATCACCGCAGTTGCTGACGAGATCGCGGTGACTCAACCGACGGCAAGCGATGCGGCGGCCGCCCTCATCCGCAAGGGACACCTGGAAAAGCGGCCCGATCCCGCCGATGCGCGCGCCTCCCTATTGCACCCCACGCGGCTCGGCCGGAGCGCCGCCAAGCAAATGGCGACGTGGCCGGATGCGCTGCTCGCCGCTGTCGACGCGCTAAGCCTCAGCGAGCAGGCCGCCTTTCTAAAGGGGCTGACCAAGATGGTGCGCACACTGCAAGAGAAGCGCATGATTCCTCTGCAACGCATGTGCGCAAGCTGCCGCTTCTTCCGGCCACGCGTCCATCCCGATGCGTCCGCTCCCCATCACTGTGATTTTGTGGATGCCGCCTTTGGAGACGCCGATCTGCGTCTCGACTGCGGCGAGCACGAAGCCGCGTCGCAAGCACAAGCGAATACCGCCTGGCGGCGTTTCGCCGGCCCAGACGCGAACTCAACGAGCGCTTCACCCGCTGCAGCAGGTGAAGCGCCCTAACGTCAAACCCGCCTCGATCAAAGACAGGAGACTCATTAATAATGAAACAGAAAGCGATTTTTTACCACGCCGGTTGCCCGGTCTGCGTTGCGGCCGAATCCAAGATTGCCGACATCATCGACCGTAACCGGGTCGATCTCGAAATTGTTCATCTCGGCAAGGCAAAGGCAAGGATTAGCGAAGCCAGAGCCGCGGGAGTGACCTCCGTTCCGGCTCTCGTCGTTGACGGCGCCGCCCTGCACATCAATCACGGCGCCGACTTGTCGGCCCTAAGCTAGGCTCATCAGCATCAACTGCAAGGGTGCGCTCGGCGCCCCGGCTATCCTGAAACCAACAAGGCCTGCTCTGAGAGCGGGCCTTTTCTCTTCGAGGCGACCATGTCCGTTAATCTGCGATGCAAGAGACAAGCAAGACCATTGGCGGAAACCAGCGGTTTCAGCGGACGTTCCTGGGCTCAGAACGGACAACCGCGGGCACTGGCGGCCGTCCACTTTGCGTAGCGAGACGCAGTAACGCTATCCTCGCGCGACAGGGCCGTGACGTCTCAGCCAACACCCGTTCGCCCTCCGCAAGACCTGCTCGACGCCCTCGCGCGCCTCGGGCTGGTCTCGGCGACGGCGCCGCCCTCCATGACGCCTCTGACTGGCGGCGTCTCGTCGGACATCTGGCGGCTCGACCTGCCCAGCGGCCCTGTCTGCATTAAGCGCGCGCTGCCGCGCCTCAAAGTTACGGCCGATTGGCGCGCGCCGGTCGCCCGCAATGCCTACGAAGTCGCCTGGTTCGAGACGGTGGCGAAGATCGATGCCCGCTCCGCGCCGCGCCTAGTCGCCCACAGCGCCGACGATGGCCTGTTCGCCATGGAGTATTTGGATCCTGCTGTCTATCCGCTATGGAAGGCCGAATTAATGGCCGGCCGCGCCGATGCCGCATTCGCCGCCGAGGTGGGACGCCGCCTGGCGGCCATCCACGCGGCAACAGCCGGTCGGCCGGACGTCATTGCGCGATTCGACACAGACGCCATCTTCCACGCCATCCGACTCGAACCCTACCTGGAAGCTACGGCGCGGGCGCACCCCGACTTGGCCGAGCGATTGCACGCGTTGGTCGCCATCACGGCAGGCACAAAGCGTGCTCTGGTGCACGGCGACGTCAGCCCAAAGAACATCCTTGCCGGGCCGTGCGGGCCGGTCTTCCTCGACGCCGAATGCGCCTGGTATGGCGACCCCGCCTTCGATGTCGCCTTCTGCCTCAACCATCTGCTGTTGAAATGCCTGCACAGGCCGGCATCGAGCACGGACTACCTTGCCTGCTTCGACGCCTTGCAGGCGGCGTATTTTGACGGCGTCGATTGGGAACCGTCCGCGGCCCTTGAAGCCCGCGTCGCTGGTCTGCTGCCTGGGCTGATGCTAGCCCGCGTGGACGGAAAGTCGCCCGTTGAGTACGTGACAGAAGCGGCGCAGCAAGACTGCGTGAGGCGCGTTGCGCGGAAGTTTCTCGCGACGCCTGCCGCGCAACTCGCAACAATCAGAAAGGAGTGGGTCAAGGCTTGAGCACTACGACAATCAGCAGCGTCCGGGGCAGGCGGGTCTGGGACTCCCGCGGCCGCCCAACGGTCGAAGCGGAAATCCGGCTCGCGGGCGGAGCCTTCGGCCGCGCCATCGCGCCGGCCGGCGCCTCAACCGGCTCCGGTGAAGCGGTGGACCGGCGGGACGGCGGCGCAATCTTCGGCGGATATGACGTGCAGGGCGCCGTTGCTGCCGTGAACGGCGAAATCGCAGGAGCCCTCACCGGAGTCGACGCTAATGACCAAGCCGCCGTCGATCGCACGCTCATCGAACTCGACGGCACGCCGAACAAGGGCCGCCTCGGCGGCAATGCGATCATCGCCGCGTCCATGGCCGCAGCCAAAGCAGCCGCAGCGGCCGCAGGCCAACCGCTGTGGCTTCATCTCGGCGGTCCCTCGGCGCATACGCTGCCGCTGCCTGAAATTCAGATCTTCGGCGGCGGCGCCCATGCCGCGGGCCGCGTCGACGTCCAGGACTTCATGGTCATCGCCGTCGGCGCCGACGACTTCGCGCAGGCCCTGGACTGGACGGCGGAAGTCTATCGCGCCGCCGGCCGTCTCATGGCCGGCGCCGGCTTGTTGCAAGGCGTAGCCGACGAAGGCGGCTTCTGGCCCGCCTTTGACAACAACGAGCAAGCGCTCGACACCTTGATGCGCGCCATCGAACAGGCGGGCTTCCGGCCGGGCGAGCAGATGGCTATCTCGCTCGACATCGCCGCGTCGGAGTTCGGCAAGGATGGCAAGTATCGCCTTGGGCTGGAGAGGCGGCAACTCGACAGCGACGGGCTTGCCGACATGTTGATCGGCTGGCTCCATCGCTATCCCATCGTCTCGATCGAAGACCCGCTGGCCGAAGACGACGAAGCCGGACTGATCGCCTTCACCAAAGCCGCCGGCGGACGCGTGCAGATCATCGGCGATGATTACCTCGTCACCAACGCCGACCGCGTGCGGCGGGCGGCCGCGGTCGGGGCTTGCAACACGCTGCTGGTTAAGCCCAACCAAGCAGGAACTATAAGCGAGACGCGCGCCGCTTTCGAGGCCGCGCGCGAGGCCGACTTTGGCGCTGTTATTTCTGCACGCTCCGGGGAAACCGAGGACGTCACCATCGTCCATCTGGCCGTCGGCTGGGGCGCGCGCCAACTCAAGGTCGGCTCGTTCTCGCGTTCCGAACGCATGGCTAAGTGGAACGAGGGACTACGCATCGCCGAGGCTCTGGGCGAGCGGGCGGCGTTGCCGCCGAAGGACGCCTTTCCCTGGAGCCGTAGATAAGCCTGTGCCGAAGACGGGAGCGATTGCCGGCATATCCGATCACGCCGGCTGGGCCGTTGTGGTTTGCGTCGCCGGCGGCAAGGTTATCGACCGGCGGCGCATCAAGCTGCTGGAGCCGGGCTTGCCGACTATGCCGTTCCACCATGATGCGCAAGGGTTGTCCGCGAATGACGCCGAAGCCCTTGTTACGCGCGTACGCCAGTCCGCGGCACGGTGCGCGGAATCCGCCCTTGCGGCCTTCCCCTCTGGCGTCTGCGCGATCGCCATCCGCAAGCGCCCGCCGTTGCCCGAGACCATCGCCGATCGCATCACCGACTACTGGGCGCAAACGCGGGCCGACGGCGTGATGTATCGCGACGTCTTGGCCGAAGCCGCGCAGGCGCGAGGCTGGGCCGTCGTCGATTACGACGCGAAGACCCTGTTCCGTGAAGCCGCCCAGGCGCTTGGGCTCGAGGACATCTCCGCACGCCTTGATGAGATCGGCAAGACTCTCGGTCCGCCCTGGCAAAAGGACCACCGGCTGGCCGCAGCCGCCGCCATCGCCGCGGCGCACCGACCATAGCGCGTCATTTTATCTACATCTTGTTCTCCATGGCGTGGAACCGGTAAACTTGCTCACGTCGGCTCGCCCGCCCGTGTCGAGTGCGTCCTAGTCCCCCTAGGTTTTCGGCGGTGTTAGCTGCAGCCCAGTGCGGCCGGCAGCGGAGCGAGTTTTATGCCTCATACATTGACGGTCGATCCCTTTGACGCTTCCCGCTGCTTGGGCACGACATGCATTGTGAGCCCGACCCAGGTCGCGGTGACGCTTTCTCGTTCCGTCGCCGCAAAACGGGCCGCCCTCGATGCCTTGGGACAGGTCGGCGATTTTGTGGTCGTTGATGCTCGACCGGTCGCGATTTTCGGCAGAATCGTCAACATCAGCCTTCCAGCAAGCGAGCGACTCAGCATCGAGGACGATTCGGGCGAGCCTCGCAATTCGCCGCACCCTATTGGGCAGGTACAACTGCTGGCTGCCATGAACGTCGAAACCGGATTCGTCTCGGCGGGACTTTCGACCTACCCTCGTCTTGGCTGTCGCGTTTACGTCGCGCCGCCCGAGCTGGTGCGAGCGATCGCCGAGTCGGCTCTGAGCGGCGAATCCGGAGCCGAAGACCTGACGCTGCACCTGGCATCGATCCCGGCTGCGGGCGGCACAGCCTTGCATATTCCGCCGGAGAAGCTATTTGGACGTCACTGCGCCATCCTTGGTTCGACCGGCGGCGGCAAGAGTTGGACCGTCGCTCGTTTGATGGCCGAGTCCGTCCGCCACCACGCAAAGATCGTGCTGCTCGACGCCACAGGCGAGTTCCATACGTTTCGAGACCCTTACGCTCGGCACGTGCGGCTCGGGCCGGACGAACGCGAACGCCATGCCGACGAGGTGTGCTTCCCTTACGGCGAGCTGACGCAGGGCGATATGCTAGCGTTGTTCCGGCCCTCCGGCGCATCGCAGGCCCCGCGTCTGCGCGCGGCCATCAAGAGTCTGAAGTTGGCCCGCCTGGCTGGTCCGGAACTGGGTTCGTTGCTCCTCAATGGCCTCGTCCGCAAGGCTGGCCGCAACCGTTCGGTCTACGAGAAGGCTGAGTTCCGCTACGCGAGGGAGTTGGAGAGCAATAAGGCTACTTTCGATGTCCGCCTGCTGTCGCGCCAAGTCGAGGAAGAGTGCGTCTGGCCCAGCGGCACGCTGGTCGGCTCAGAAGGGTGTTGGGGCGGCAGAAACGAAGCCGAACACGGCGATTGCGTTTCGCTCATTACGCGCATCGAAGAAATCATCACCAGCGGCGACTTGTCGTGTCTGTTCGACACGGCCGGCAAGAAGAGTCTGCCCAAACAGATCGAAGATTTCCTCAGCAACGACACGGAGCGTCTGCTTCGCGTGTCATTGCGGCCTCTTCCGTTTGCGCACGACGCGCGTGAGGTCGTGACGAATGCGATCGGCCGCTACTTGCTGGACCTGGGACGCCATGGCGCATTCCGCCAGTGCCCGGTCATCGTCATTCTCGAAGAAGCGCATCAATTCTTGAATCGATACATCGGCGATGACTCCGCGAAGGTTCATCTCGATGCATTTGATTTGATCGCCAAAGAAGGACGCAAGTTCGGCCTCAACATTTGTCTCTCGACGCAGCGGCCGCAAGATATTCCCGAAGGAGTCCTGAGCCAGATCGGCACACTAGTGGTGCATCGCATGACCAATGATCGCGACCGCGAAATCGTCGAGCGCGCCTGTGGCGATATCGATCACGGAGCAGCTTCGTTCTTGCCCACGCTCGCGCCCGGCCAAGCCGTGATCGTCGGCGTGGACTTGCCGATTCCGGTTACGGTCGAGATGTGTCCGCCGTTCTATCCCCCAGACTCGAAGGGACCCGACTACCAGGCTCACTGGAGGAATGCGGCTAGCGGTTTCTCGCGCCGCGCGGCCGGTGCGGAGCGCCGTGAACTGGAGGCGGCGTACCATAGCATCGGCGACGATGTCCGGTTGTAGGCCAGCGAACCGATTGGGCTTTCGCGGGACGTGTTGAAACAACGTCCGTTCCATCGACGTCTCCTTGCTGGCCAGGAGAGCCCCGAGGAGACGAATCATGAAACTTGCATCCCTCATCGTGGAAGAGTTGGACCGGGAGGCGGAGCTGACGCAGCGAGCGCTGGAACAAGTGCCAGTGGGCAAGAATGACTGGAGACCGCACGAAAAGTCCATGCCGCTCGGGCAGCTGGCGCACATGATCGCGGTCATGCCTTCGTGGATCTCAATGATCGTGGAGCGAGATGAACTGGATATCAAGCCCACGGCGGGTTCCACCAACGGCGAAGCGCGCGGTTTCCTCTCCAGCGTCGAATTGGTCGAGGCTCATAACAAGGCGGTAGCGGCAGCAAAGAAGGCGGTATCAAGAAAGACCGACAAATACCTGCAGTCACCCTGGAAGCTGCTGGAAGGCGGATCGGTAGCGCAGGAGAATCCGCGATACCAGTTCATTCTCGACAACTTCACGCACTTAGCTCATCACCGCGGGCAACTGACGGTGTACTTGCGAATGAACGATGAGAAGGTGCCAGCGATCTACGGCCCGTCAGCGGACGATCACCGCTTCTGAAGCGCAAATCGCCAGGACCCTACTCGCCTAGCAGGTTCTTCGCTAGGAAGTTGACGAACACGGGCCAGTCCGAGGGCAGCACGCCGTGGCCGCCGTCGTGCATCAGGTAGCCCAGGTCATTGAGCAACGGTTCGCCGGGGGCCGGCAATGAGTATTGTTCGATGCCTTTCTTGCCTAGCAACTCGTAGACCGGCGTTGCGGCCTTGGCGGC
>CAZYOX010000070.1:10882-14107 GCA_964649285.1 uncultured Bryobacterales bacterium
TCTCCGTAGGGATCGGACCATTTGTCGGTGTTACCCGTCTGCAACAACAAAGGCCGCGGCGCGATCAGGGCGACCAGCATGTGCGCGTCGAAGGGCGCTTCGTTCATTTTGAAGGACCACTCCGCATAGTTGGCGGCGAACTGGTAAGGGAAGCGCGTAGGCTCGACCAAATGCGCGACTGTCTCGCCGTAATCGCGACGACTCAACGCCGCGCCGCCCTCGCCGGAAACGCTGGCAATGACGCAGGCGATGCGTTCTTCCTTAGCGGCGGCCCACATCGTCGTCTTACCGAGACGCGAGACGCCGTGCAGGGCGATCTTCGTTGCATCAACTTGCGGATCCGTCTCAAGGAAATCAACAACGCGACTCACGGCCCAACTCCATGCGGCGATCGCGCCCCATTCGTTCGGCGCGGGTTCCGTCTGACCTGGCTTTAAGTACATCGCGCGTACGCCGGCCGACAGGGCGTTGAGCGCATCGGGGTCAACATCGTTGTAGTTGAATGTGGCGACGCCGATGCCGCGTTCAATCAATGGCTCGACGTTGAGGCGTCCGATGCGCCGGCCATCGGTTGAGGGCACGCGCTTGTTTTCTTCGCGGTTCCAGCTGCGTCCGACTTTAACGCCGGGATCGTCGACGGTGAGGTTGTTGCCGATCCAGCCGAGTTGCAGTAACACGGGCGCTGGTCCCGTGGCCTTCGCCGGCAAGTAAACCAGCAGGTCGAGATAAGGCTCCTTGTCGCCCGCGCCGAAATAGATCGTCACTTGCTTGCGGATCGCCGTGCCGCCGAATGCCGACGTGCCTTTGTCGAATACGTCAAAATGCATCGCCTCTGGCCGGCCGGGCGCCTTACCGAATTGGTTCTCTTCCAACAAGCGCAGAATCTCAGGTCTGCGCACCTCGCGCCAGGTGCGGGCGTCGACGACCTTTTGCCCGTTCTCAAGCGTCAACAAGTCCGGCAACGTATAGGAGCCGCTGTCGGCCTCGGTGTAATTGACCGGAATGTCTACGCGCACCTCGTCAGGAGTGTCGACGATCTGGGCGGCCGCCGAGGATACGGCGAGCAAGAGGAGCGTGTACTGGATGTTCATAGTCTTCGCCTGCCATAGTTTAGTCCCGCCGCAGGACAAAGTCCTCTTCCCACATTTCGTAAATCGTGGCGGACATGCCGAGCTTGGCGTAGGTGCGCTTCGCCGCCTCGTTATGGCCCTCGACGTAAAGGCGCACGCCGCAGACGTTGCCGTGCTGCCGAGCCCTCGCCAACATAGCCTGATACAGGCCACGATAGGCGCCGCGGCCACGCGCGGCGGGCGCGACGTAGACGCTCTGCACCCACCAGAAAACACCGTTGCGCCAGTCGCTCCATTCGTAGGTGATCATCAATTGGCCGACGACTTCGCCGTGCTGTTCGGCAACGAGGTAGAAGCCCTTGCCCGGATCGGCAAAAACGGCGTGCACGCCCGCCAACAAGCGATCGGGTTCGAGTCGCAAGCCTTCGGTTTCGAGAGCCAATGCCGCGTTAAAAGCCGCAATAACGGGAGCGTCTGCCGTCACGCCTTGTCGAATGGAAAAAGGGGGCGATGCCATCTCGCCATTGCAGCATGAAGAAGGACGTCCAAAACGCAAAACGGGCGGCCGTGCCACCCATCGTTCTCCTGACTTCCTATTGGGCATTGCGCCCGGACCAAGCTAAGAGTCCTTCTTTTTCAGTCAGGCGTCAGGTTCCCGTCCAGTCCCAATAGGACTTTCTTGGAAGCCTGACACGTTAGGCCATTCCGCACGACCGCCCATTTCCGTTCGGTGGACTCATACCACTCTCCTTTACGGTTCACTGGGCATCCGCGGATATTCAGCCCGCGGAGTGTCATCGTTTCTTTCTTCCGTGCTCTTTGTACACCCGCGATGGTGAGGTGTCAAGATTTGTTCGTTCCTTCGCGATTGCGGAGTTCTTGAGTGGGACGAACACGACTAGATCGCTTGCGAGTCAAGCGAACTCCCAAGTACGGATCGGCTTGCCGCCGCGGTGCAGGCTGGCGCGCTCGATCTCCGCCGATCCGTCGCCGTCGCCGAAGTCGAAACCCATTAGGCAGAGCCAGTTGTCGGCCGGTACCTCAAAGACCAAACCTCGATCGTGCCAGGCGTCGTCGTGAGCGCTTTCTAACTCCAGGCGATTGCCTTGGCCGAGCATGTTGTCGATCGTAGCCCAGAAGAACGTGGGCGGCTTGTCGGGCGAGCGCATGCGGCAGCGCAATTCGAACTTGCCCCCTTCGGCGACCCAGGGGACTTGCACGACATTACCGTTGCCGGACCACTGCACATGCAGGCTTCCGTTCTTACGAGTCAGGACGCCGTGATTGGTCATCCAACCGTCGACACGCGTGCGCAGATCGTATTCGGCGGGCAGCGGATTCTCAGGCACGGCGCCGGTGTCGTTGGTGGCCGCGATCCAACCGTCGAGTTGCTTGCGCATCTCGTCGAGCATAGCGTTTTGCGAAGCGTCGCCGGCGAGATTGCTTAACTCGAAAGGATCAGCACGCAAATCGTAGAGCTCTTCGGGCGGGCGCGTGTCGGCCATGAAGAGCATTTGCGCGCCGGTGAGTTTGCCTTCGTCTTTCAGTTGCCGCATCACCTGCAGCGATGGGTAGCTGGTGTCTTTGTAGTGGTTGGGTTGGGTGTAGGGACGCTCGGGATAGTAGTTACGGATGTACTTCCACTCGGAGGTGCGGGCGGCGCGGATGCGGTCGACGGTTTCATCGGCACGGTCGCGTGCGGCGAACTGGACCGTGCGTGATGGAGCGGCGGATGGACCGATGAACACTTGCGCATCGTAGTTGGCTGGGCGCTCGATGCCGCACAGCGCCAGCGATGTCGCGGTGATGTCGATATGGCTGACCAGCGCTTCGTCCGCCGAGCCGGGAATCCAGCCCTCGGGGCGGAACTTCTGCGGTATGCGCACGATCAGCGGAATGACCATGCCGCCCTCGTAGAGGAACTGCTTGCCGCGCGGCATGGCGCGTCCGTGGTCGCCGAAGAAGAAGACAATCGTGTCTTCGGCCAGTCCTTCGTCCTCAAGACGCTGCAAGACTCTGCCGACGTTGTCATCGAGATGTTGGGTGTCCTCGAGGTACATGGCCCAGTCCTTACGTACGGCCGGGTGGTCGGGGTAGTAAGGCAACAACTCGACTTTGGCGGGATCGATCGCCTTCGGATGCGTCTTGAAGGCGC
>CAZYOX010000071.1:0-13991 GCA_964649285.1 uncultured Bryobacterales bacterium
AGCCTACTTATACGGCCTTCAGCCGACTCAAGCCGGGGCCGCCGCATAGGCGGCCCCTCAACATGCGCTCGACAAAATGCTCGATTCTCGATATAAGACATCAGCCAGACCGAAGGCGAGCCGTTACCGGAGCTCGCGGAGGTCCAAGGCGATCCTCAGGACTACAGCCAGCGGTTGACGGACTTCGTCGCCGCGAAGGACATCACGCTCGAATACTTCGACGTGATCGCTCCCGCAAGAGGCATGTCTTCAGGCGGCAAGATCGCCTTCACTTTCGGCGGCCGAACGCTTCTCGGTTCTGGTCCACGAAACCGCCCACGAAATGCTCCATCGAGGCGACCGTCGGAGCGCAACGGATCACGTCAATCGCGAGACCGAAGCCGAAGCCGAAGCCGAAGCCGTCGCCTTCGTCGTCTGGCAGGCGATCGGCCTGGAAACCGGGACTTCGAGTTCCGACTACATCCAACTGCACTCTGGCGACGCTGCATAGGTCCAAAGCTGGAGGAGTTGGGTCTTGGCTGGGTTAATTTCCAGGTGCTTCGCCGCACGCACGCCAGCTTGGCGCACGCAGCAGGCATCGACCCGAAGATCCGAGCCGACCAAATGGGCAACGGGATCGGCGTGAACCTGGACGAATACACCGTGACCGCGCTGGACCAGCGAACGGCCCCCGTCGAGTTGCTCGAAGCGTCAGTCCTTCACTAATGGAGTGTTGGAGTGTTTCGCCGATTGGCGAATAACTCCTAAGCTGTTGAAAACATGGAGCGGGAGACGGGGATCGAACCCGCGACATTCAGCTTGGGAAGCTGACGTTCTACCGCTGAACTACTCCCGCTCAGCGGTGGTCAGTTTAACACGGCTGCGTATCACAGGGAATGGGCATCCGCGGCGCCCCGGCGGCCCGGTCATTTGGCCGGATCCAGCAGGCGTTCGCCCGATGGTCTTGCCGTTTGCTCCGTCGTACGCTTGTGTCGTGACGAGCCGACAGAAGAAGGCCGCCAATGTGCTCATCGTCTGCTTTGTGGCGTTGGGTCTGATTGACGCGACTCCTATCACTTCTGCGGCACACGCGCGGCTCAAGGACGCCGTCGACCCCCTTCTCGACAAGATTGGCCTGTGGCAAGGGGATTGGCGCCTGTTTGCGCCCGACCCTCGGAGCATCAACGTGACCGTTTCGGCCCGGTTCATCGGCGACGGCGCTTCACTCGAATGGACGTCACCCGATTGGAGGGAGCTCTCCGTGCCGGAGAAATTCTTCCTGGTGCGCCACACCAAGTTTTACGACGGGCTTCGCCTCGACGAAAACGCCGGGGCTTGGGCCTCCTTTGCCGAGTACCGTCTACGTCAGCTGCCGCCCTCGGTGCGAGAGGGCGTCGTCCGTCTAGAGCTCATCCGCAGTTGGAAGGAGACGCCGGACCCGAACCAGGTGTGGATACCCGCC
The DNA here is from genome assembly GCA_964649285.1 of uncultured Bryobacterales bacterium. Taxonomy (GTDB): domain Bacteria; phylum Acidobacteriota; class Terriglobia; order Bryobacterales; family UBA6623; genus CAMPKL01. Next base: position 1,442 of record CAZYOX010000071.1, read on the forward strand.
GGTACGAACATCCAGCCCGATCAGAGCTATGTATTCTTCACGAGGGAAGTGCAGTGAATCTTTCCCGACGGCTAGCGGCTTGCTGGGATGAGTTCTTCTTTCGTCCGGTCGACGTGCGCTTCGTAGACGCCTTTCGGATCGTCTACGCGGCGATTCTGCTCATCGACTGTATCGGCTACGCGCCCTTCGTCAACATGTGGTGGGGAGTTGAAGGAGCTGTTCCGTTCGATGTTGCCAGGACGCTGGTTGACGCCGATACGCTGACCATTTTCACCTGGTTGCCGCGGAGCGACGTAGTACTGTGGGTTTGCTTCGGGATTTTCACCGCACAAGTCTTGGCTCTACTGCTAGGCTACAAAGCTCGTTTCCAGGCCGTCTGCGTTTACATTTGGCTGATTTCCTTCCAGCATCGCCTACATCTCATCAACGACGGCGAAGATACGATCCTGCGGATCTTTGGATTTCTGCTCATCTTTATGCCGATCGGACGCTGGCTGTCCATCGACTCCGGCGCCCGCCTGAGCGGTCCCGCACCCCAGGCGCCGGCATGGGCGCTGCGGCTTGTGCAGTTCCAGACGGCCCTGGTCGTCTTCTGTGCCGGATGGGAGAAGTGCCTGGGGCCCTTGTGGCAGAACGGCATGGCTATGTACTATGTGACGCGGCTGAACGATCTCTACGGGCGTTTCCCGGCGCCGGACGCCGTCCTCAATTCGATGACGGCGCTGAAGGCGATGACCTGGGCCACGCTGGCGATCGAAATCGGGTTGCCGGTCCTGGTCTGGTTCCGGCCTTTAACGCTGCCCGTTGTGGCTGCGGCCGTTGGGTTTCACCTCATGATCGAGTACCAAATGAATCTCTTTCTGTTCCAGTGGCTAATGATCCTGGGTTGGCTAACATTCCTGGCCACGGCGGACATCGGGGAGTGGAAGCGATCGGTTCGGTAATAATTCGCCCCAGGAATACCTCTATCTTCTTACCAGCGTTTCGTGATAATCGGACGAGCATGTTTTCGGAATCATTTCTTGGCCTTGACGCTAAACCCCAGGCGGTAGCCTTCGCCCTGTTGTCGGGCCTCTTCACGCTCGCCGAGCCGGCTTGGAGCGCACCCGCTCCGCAGCAGATCGCGGACACGGCGGTGCGCACGGCGGCGGTAACCGCGACCAGCGACCAGATCGTTATCGACGGCTCGCTCGATGAAGCCGCTTGGCGTCAAGCGCCGACGATCGGCAACCTCGTACAGCGCATCCCCACTGCTGGAGCCGAGCCGGACGAAAAAACCGAGGTTAGGCTGCTCCACGACCAGGACAACATCTATGTCGGCGTCATGTGTTACGACTCGGAACCGAATCGCATCTTGGCGTCGCAGATGGCGCGCGATGCGGCGTTGACCTCCGATGATCGCATCAGCATTCTCTTTGACACATTTCACGACCAAAGCAACGCGTTCTACTTCACGACCAACCCTAACGGGGCGCTAGTGGACGGTCTGGTCTTCGCAAACGGTGAGACAAGCCAAGAGTGGGATGGGATCTGGATCGTCAAGACGCAGAGGACGGAGGTAGGTTGGAGCGCCGAATTCGCAATTCCCTTCAAGAGTCTGAGCTTCCCGGCCTCGTCGAATGTGTGGGGCTTCAACTTCAGTCGCATCGTGCAGCGCACGTTGGAGGAAGTTCGCTGGACGGGCTGGCGTTTCCAAACCCAGTTCTTTCAGGTTTCCGAGGCTGGGGAAATTACCAACATGCAGGGAATGGAGCAAGGCGTAGGCCTAGACGTACGCCCCTTCGTGGCCCAGCGCTTCATTCACACGGCGGCGGACGGCAACGACGTTCTGCGCGGCAAGCCGGGCCTCGATCTGTTCTACAACGTAACGCCGAGCATGCGGCTCTCAGCGACCGTCAATACAGATTTCGGAGAGACCGAGGTCGATGGGCGGCAGATTAACCTGACCCGCTTCTCGATTTTCTTCCCCGAGAAGAGAACATTCTTCCTCCAGGACGCCGGGGTATTCAACTTCGCCACGACAGGCGTGGGCCAACCCGGCGGCGTGCCTGACCCGGGAGCGGAAATCTTCCCCTTCTTTAGTCGCCGCATCGGCATCATCGGGGGCTTGGAAGTGCCCATTGATTACGGCGTGAAGCTCACCGGCCGAGCGGGTCGTACCGAGGTCGGCGTACTCAACGTGCGCACACGCGACGCAGGGGGCTTCGAGGATGCCGATATGTTCGTTGGCCGCGTGCGGCAGAATTTTTGGGAGCAGTCCTATATCGGCGCTCTTGTGACCGCCGGCGACCCGGAGCGTCCGCAATCCGCCAATACCATCGGCGCGGACATGCGTCTGGCGACGGCGAATTTTCTCGGCTCGAACCAGAACTTCCTCGTCAATGCCTGGGGGCTCAAGAGCAATAACGAAGGCGTCGAAGAAAAGAACGGCGCATTCGGCTTTGCCGCGCACTATCCCAACGATCGCTATCAGGCGCAGATACAGTGGCGTGAGATTCAAGAGAATTTTGACCCCGCCATGGGTTTCGTGCAACGCAACAACGTACGCATGTTGCGGCTCGGAGGCAGCTTCAACCCTCGTCCTAGCCGTAAGACTGGCATCCAGCAGATGTTTCACGACGTCTTCTACACGCGATTTACCCGGCTAGACAACCACTTGGTGGAAACTTCGAAATTCCACATCACAATGGCCGACTGGCACTTTAATTCGGGTGACTCGATGCACGGCTTGTTCGACTTGAGCCCGACCTATGAGCGTCTGTTCGAGCCGTTCGAGATTTCGCCGGGCGTGGTTCTCCCTGTAGGCGAATACCGCTTCACTCCCATCGGCTTTAACTTCGTTTCCGCCCAGAAGCGCCCGTTGCAAGGCAACTTCGGCATGTCCTTCGGCAATTTTTGGTCAGGCACGGCCAAGACGGTCACGGCGGGCCTGCGTTATCAGCTGCCGCCGAAGTTCACGATCAGTTTAAATACCAACCAGACCTTTGCGCGGCTACCCCAAGGAAACTTCGTGGCGCGTATCTTGACGTCGCAGGTCAACTACAATGTCTCGCCGTTTCTTTCGTTCGCCAATCTGATCCAGTACGACAACCGTTCAAGCAATCTGGGCCTGCAGAGCCGCGTCCGCTGGACCTTGGACCCAGGCAATGACCTGTTCTTCATCTTCGGCCAGGGGTGGGTGCAAGACATCACCGAAGGCTATGACTTCCGCCAGCAGGAGACCCGGCTCGCAACGAAAATTCAGTACACATTCCGCTTATAGGCGCCCTGGTTTGTATGCCCTCGGCGCCAAGAACGGACAAGCAAGCATAGGAGGGCGCCAAGGTGTCGATTCTTCAACTCGACGAGTTCAAAGACAAGCAAAGGAAGACGTGGGGCTCAGGAGAGTACTCCGACCTATCGCGCTACATCGCCGACGTCGGCGAACGCGTTGTCGCTGCCGCCGGAATTGAGCCGGCAATGGACGTACTCGATGTCGCCTGCGGGACCGGCAATGCTGCCTTGCCTGCGGCCCGAGCCGGAGCAAGCGTAACCGGTGCGGATTTAGTGCCGAAGTTTCTAGAACAGGGGCGCGCCAAGGCCGAAGCGCAAGGACTCAACATCGAATGGCGGGAGGCCGATGCCGAGAATCTCCCGTTCGAAGACGGGCGCTTCGACCGGGTTCTGTCGACTTTTGGCCATATGTTCGCGCCGCGTCACCAGCGTACCGCGCAAGAGATGGCCAGGGTCTGCCGACAGGGCGGCGCCATCGTTATCGCGACTTGGACGCCGGAGGGAATTACGGGCGATCTCTTCAAGATATCCAGCTCATTTATGCCGCCGCCGCCCGACTATGCGTCCCCGCCGATCTTATGGGGCCGTGAGGAATACGTGCGAGAACGGTTCGCCGACGCAGCTGTCATCTTCGAATTCACGCGTCATGTGAATTGGATTGAATGGGATTCCCTCGAGGGATGGGCGGATTTCTTCATGAGCCGCTTTCCGATAATGGTGACGGCCCAGGCGATGCTTGGCGATCGATTCGGAGAACTGCGGGAAAAGATCGTCGAGGTCTGGAAGAAGGCGAACGAGGCGACGGATGGAACTCTGCGCTTGCCGCAGGAATACCTTCTCTCGGTCATCCGTCTGTAGCCGCTCGCGTTACTCGGCTCTGAACTGGGCCGTGAACTCGACGAACCGTTTGAGCCGGTCGCTGGCCGCGCCGGAGTCGATCGACTCGGCCGCCAAGGCGACGCCTGAACGGAAATCCTCGGCCTTGCCGGCAGCCACTAAGGCGGCTGATGCGTTGACCAGCACGATGTCACGCGGCGGACCGCTTTGCCCGGCCAAGATCCGCTGCATGATCAGCGCGCATTCCTGGCGGTCGCCGCCGGCCAGGTCCGCGGCGCTGGCTTGCGGCACGCCGAAGTCCGCGGCCTCGACGGTGGTTTGCGTAATCGAGCCGCGGTGCACCTCGACGATTCTGGTCGGAGCTGTCGTGGTGATTTCATCCAGCCCGTCTTCGCCGTGGACGACGAACGCTCGCCGCACGCCCAAGCGCAACAGCGCCTCGGCCAACGGCATCATCAGTTGCTCGCCGAAGACGCCCACGACCTGAGCGCCCGCGCCGGTTGGGTTGGTCAGCGGTCCCAACAAGTTAAAGATCGTGCGCATCTTCAGCTCTTGGCGCACCGGCTGAACGTAGCGCATCGCCGGATGGATGAGCGGCGCGAAGAGGAATCCGACGCCGGTCTCATCGATCGCGGCGGCCGCCTGTTCCGGCGTGAGCTGGATGTTCGCCCCGGTCGCCTCCAAGACGTCCGCCGAACCACAGCGGCTTGAGATCGAGCGATTTCCGTGCTTGGCGACCGGCGCTCCCGCACCGGCGACGACGAACGCGCTGACCGTCGAAATATTAAACGTATCTCGGGCATCGCCGCCTGTGCCGCAAGTGTCGACCATCTGTTCGGGCTTCACATCCCGGCAAGGGATGGGGGCGGCATGGGCGCGCATCGCGCGGGCGAAACCGACAATCTCATCCACGGTTTCGCCCTTCATTCGCAGCGCCGTCAATAGCGCCGCCACGAAGACCCCCTCCGCCTCGCCGCGCAGAATTTGCTCCAGCGCCGCGGACGCCTCTTGCTCGCTCAGATCCTCGCCTCCAGCGACTTTGTGGAGCGCTTCTAAATCGGCAGACATTGAAATTGCCTTCCCTCGAATCGATACCGTAGACTGGACTTTAACCCGTTACCGCCCGATCCTGCCATTCGGGGGCCCCACATTCATGAAGATTCACGAGTATCAGGCCAAGGAGATTTTGCGCTCCTACGGCGTTCCCACTCCTCGCGGAGAGGTCGCTTTTACGCCGGATGAAGCCAAAGAAGCGGCCGCCAGGCTGGGCGGCCGAGTCGTCGTCAAGGCTCAGATCCACGCCGGCGGACGCGGTAAGGGCGGCGGCGTGAAGCTGGGCGACGGTCCTGCCGAGGCGCGCAAGCTGGCCGAGCAGATCCTGGGCATGACGCTGGTCACGCACCAAACCGGTCCCGAGGGCCGCGTCGTGAAGCGCGTGCTGGTGGAAGAAACGCTGCCCATCGCGCGCGAGATTTATCTGGGCATGACGCTCGACCGAGCGACCGGCAAAGCCGTCTTCATGGCCTCTTCCGAAGGCGGCATGGATATCGAAGAGGTCGCGGCGAGAGACCCTGAGTTGATCTTGAAAGAGACGGTCGAGCCCGCCGTTGGCCTAGCCGGCTACCAGGCGCGGCGGCTGGCTTTCAAGATGGGCATCACCGGCGACGCCTTCAACGCGGCCGTCAAGGCGATGCAGGCATTGGCCAAGGCATACACGGCCACCGACGCCACGCTGCTTGAGATCAACCCGTTCGTGATCACCGAAGATGGACGCGCCGTCGCCCTCGACGCCAAGATGGACATCGACGACAACGCGCTCTACCGGCACGCGGACTTCGTCAAACTGCGTGACCTCGAAGAGGAAGAGCCGCTCGAAACCGACGCCATCGACCACGGCCTCAACTACATCAAGCTCGACGGCAACGTCGGCTGCATGGTCAACGGCGCGGGCCTGGCCATGGCCACGATGGACATCATTCAGTACGCGGGCGGCAGCCCGGCGAACTTCCTCGACGTCGGCGGCGGAGCCAACGCGGACCAGATCAAGAACGGCTTCCGCATCATTCTCTCCGACCCCAACGTCAAGGCGATCATGATCAACATCTTCGGCGGCATCTTGCGCGTCGACGTATTGGCTCAAGGCGTCATCGCCGCCGCCAAGGAACTCGACATCAAGGTACCCATTGTGTTGCGCCTGGAAGGCACGAAGGTCCAAGAAGGCCGCAAGCTGCTCGAAGAGTCTGGGCTGGCCTTCATCGTCGCCTCAGACATGAAAGAAGCTGCAGAGAAGGCCGTGGCCGCCGCTGCAGCATAGGGTACGACGATGAGCGTTCTAGTCAACGAAAACACTCGCATTCTGGTGCAAGGCTTCGGCCGCGCCGGACAGTTCCACGCCGAGCAGTGCATCGCCTACGGCTCCAACGTCGTCGCTGGCGTAACCCCCGGCAAGGGCGGACAGGAAGCCCTGGGCGTGCCGATCTTCAATACGGTCGAGGAAGCGGTCAAGGCCACCGGCGCCAACGCGTCGATGGTCTTTGTACCGCCTCCGGGCGCCGCTGATGCCATTCTCGAAGCGTTTGACGCCGAACTGCCGCTGGTTGTCTGCATCACCGAAGGCGTTCCGGCTTCCGACATGATCGTCGTCAACGAAGTGTTGAAGCGCAGCTCGTCTCGCTTGGTCGGTCCCAACTGCCCCGGCGTGATTTCTCCCGGCAAGTGCAAGATGGGCATCATGCCCGGCCACATACACAAGCCCGGCAAAGTCGGCGTCGTCTCGCGCTCGGGAACGCTGACCTACGAAGTCGTCGGACAGCTTTCCAAGATGAACATCGGCCAGTCGACCTGCATTGGCATCGGCGGCGATCCCATCATCGGCACGACTTTCGTGGACGCGCTGAAGCTGTTCCAAGAAGACCCCGACACCGAAGCGATCATGATGATCGGCGAAATCGGCGGCTCGGCCGAAGAGACCGCCGCGGCGTTCATCAAAGCGCATGTCACCAAGCCCGTCGCGGCCTTTATCGCCGGCGCCACCGCGCCTCCAGGCCGCCGCATGGGTCACGCCGGGGCGATAATCTCCGGCGGCAAGGGCACCGCTAAAGACAAACAAGCCGCGCTCGAAGCGGCAGGAATCGCAGTCGCCCCGTCGCCCGCGGAAATGGGCTCGACGCTGGCCAAGCTGCTCTAGTTTTCAACCAAGAAGTTAAGAAGAGAATCAACCGATGGCGTTGCAACGCACTCTCACCATGATCAAGCCGGACGCTGTTGCGGCTGGCCACTCAGGCGCAATCCTGGCCCACTTGGAAAAAGCCGGCTTCAAAATCGTCGGCATGAAGAAGCTGCACCTTTCGCCGGTGCAGGCCGGAGCCTTCTACGCCGTCCACAAAGAGCGCCCGTTCTACGGCGAGCTGGTGGAGTTCATGACCGAAGGCCCAATCATCGCCGCTTGCCTGGAGAAAGAAGACGCGGTGAAGGCCCTGCGCGACACGATGGGCGCCACCAACCCGGCCGAAGCGGCTCCCGGCACTCTGCGCAAGCTCTACGGCGAGAACATCGGTCGCAACGCCACGCACGGGTCTGACTCTGTAGAGAACGCAGCCATCGAAACCGCCTTCTTCTTCAGCGGCCTCGAACTCGTCGGCTAACTGCAGGCATCCTTGCCAGTGAAGTGCTCGGCTTCGGACGTCCAGCCGACCTTGCCGTCTTCCGTCTTGATTTGAATCCACCAGACGCCGTTGCGCCACTCGCCGGCGTCTTCTGGTTTCAGGACTTCGCCCCAACACTCTTGGTTGGGCGAGGGGCAGTGTTCTTGCACCCCGCTCCAGCTTGCCGCCCTCACTTCGCCATCGACCCAGATGTTGCCGTGGCCCTCTCCCCGGTAATCGAGCAGAAAGACGATCGATCCCGGTTCGGCAATATCCTCGGTGTCAGCGCGCGGGTAGCGCACCAACACCGGCGTCGGACGCAAGCGCATCTCGCCGCCGAGCGCTTCGATCTTGCCAGGTCGAAGCAGCGCAACGATCTCCTGGCTTCCTGGAGCCCGGTAGAGGGCGGTCGCCTCCGTCGCCGTCCATTCACCATACGTGCAGCACTCAAACGGACAGGCATCCTTCGCCACGAAGTTCTCCGGCGGCCGCTTGACGCTCGACAGTTTCTTGACGGCGGCGGCGCGACGGGCATCGAGATCGTTCCTCTCTTTTGCGATTTTCCCGGCGAGCGGGGAAGCTAGATAAGCGGCATCCCGCAGCAGCGGGTGCAGGGGAGAAGCCGTATCGTACAAACGCCGCTCCACCGCGTTCCCGTTCAACTCATCGAATGCTGACAGCGTCGCCACGGCGTCGGCCGGGCTTCCGGTCTTCAACTGGAACTCAGCCAGCTTGAACCACCAATGCTCATTCGAGCAATCGCCGCGAACGACGTCTTTGGTTAGCAGCACGGCATCCGCCCAGTCTTTTGCCCGTTCCGCACGAGTGGCCTTCTGGCGCAACTCGGCAACCTTGCGAAAGTCGGCGTTTTCCGGCGAATTGGCAAGACAAGGTCCGCCCAACACGTCGATCGGCGGCAGCGGCTGCTCCGCCGACGGATCAACGGCTGGAGCTTTCTCAACGACTTGAGCTTGCGGCTCTATCTCGGGTTCTGTTTCGCCGCAGGCGAGCAAAACGGCAGCAATGATTGCCGGCACGAGGCGCCAGCTTATTTTGCCTAGCATGACGGCTATTAGATTCCCGATGCCCTGCCTTTTGTTACGTTGGTTGTCGCGCGACGTGATAAGCTCCCATTCATGAAATTGTTCCGTTCTCGCCGCGATTTTCTGAACGCGTCGATCGCTGCGCCGTTGGCTTTGTCTTTCGCCGCCGGCTGCGCATCTGAAGAAGCTCCCGCGCCCGCCGAGGAACCCGCGGCCGCCGCAAAGCATTACCCCATCGGCATCGAATTGTACTCGGTCCGCCAGGCGCTGGCCGAGGACCTAATGGGCACGGTCGCCAAGGTCGCTGAGATCGGTTATGAGGTCGTTGAGTTCTATCGTCCTTACTTTGATTGGACTCCCGAATATGCCAAAGAAGTCCGGGCACACATGGACAACCTGGGCATCAAATGCCTCTCCACCCACAACTCCGCCGAAGCGTTCATGGCCGAGAACCGCGCCAAGGCCATCGAACTCAACAGCATCATCGGCAGCCAGACCCTCGTTATGGCCAGCCCCCCGCAAGGAACAGTCGAGCGCCCCGCTCCGGGCGTCACTCCTTCGGCCGGAACCGTCGATGCCTGGCAGAAGGTCGCTGACCTGCTGACCGAGGCGCAAGAAGAGTTTGCCGCCGCCGGTCTGCGCGCCGGCTATCACAACCACCAATACGAGTGGCGCAGCTTCGAAGGCGCTGCCGAAGGGCAACCGCGCTTCCCCATGGACATCCTGGCCGCGACTCCGGAAGGCGTGACGCTGCAACTCGATCTCGGGACCTGCATGGAAATGGACCGCGATCCGGTAGCCTGGATCAACGCGCATCCAGGCCGCATCCGCAGCATTCACTGCAAGGATTGGGCGCCTGGTACGGAAGAACAAGAGAAGGGTTACCGCGTCCTGCTCGGCGAAGGCATTACGCCGTGGCAGCAAGTCTTCGAGGCAGCCGAGAACGGCGGCGGCGTGGAATTCTATCTGCTCGAACAAGAAGGCAGCCGCTTCGATGAGTTCGAGACCGCCAAGCGTTGCCTCGCGACCTGGAAAGAAATGCGAGCATAAGCGTAGGTGAACGTCGGCAAACTGCTCATCTATGCCGGGCTCGGCTTGGCGGCGCTTGGCGTCCTCTTCCTTGCCGCCTCGAAACTGGGCATTCGCTTCTTCCGCCTGCCCGGCGACATCGTCTGGAAGCCCACCGAAAACTCCACCGTCTACTTTCCCATCGTCACTTCGATCATCTTGAGCATCCTGCTCACGTTGATCCTGTCGCTGTTCAACAGGCGCTAGAACGGCATCTCCATCCCATTTGCCCTGCAGGGCAGGCGGCGCTAGACTGGCCAACAGTCAAAGCGAAGCCTCGTCATGAGAAATCAGCTTAGCCCTAGCCGCAGGCGCTTTCTGCGCGCGTCTCTTACAGCTGCGGCCATTGGGACCTTGCCCTACAATCTCGCCGCAGACAACATCCTGCGCAAGCAAATCGACGAATACGCGCCGGGCAACATCAAGCTGAGCCATCGCGTATCGTCGGCGCTCAGCGAAGACGACCTGCATTTCTTGCAGCAAATCGGCGTGCGCTACGCCCGCGTCGAGTGGCCTATCGAGCGCTCCAGCATCGCCGAGATGCGCGAGACTCGCGACCGATTCAAGAAGTACGGACTCGAGATCTACTCCGGCGTGCAGTACTCTTACCGCTCGCTCAAGGTGCAGCTCGGCCAACCAGGCCGCGACGAAGACAATGAAAGCTATCTTGCCCGTTGCTAAAGAGGCTGGCGTCAAGCTCGCATTGCATCCCGACGATCCGCCGCTTGAGATGATGAATGGCGTCGCGAAGGTCTTCGTGCACTACGACGGCTACAAGCGCGCCGAAGAAATCTCCGATTCCATCGAAGGCAAAGACAGCCCGCACTGGGGCTTGACGTTCTGCGTCGGCACTTGGTCTGAAGGCGGCACGATGATGGGCAAAGACGTCTTCGAGATGATCCAAGACTTCGGCGGCCGCGGCAAGATCGAAGAGGTTCATTTCCGCAGCGTCACCAGTCCGCTGCCGAGTTTCATCGAGACTTTCCCCGATGAAGGTTATCTCCACATGTACGCGGTGATGAAAGCCCTGCGCCAGGTCAAGTTCAGCGGCATGCGCCGTGCCGGCACGGCGTACGCCGTCGTCGCGATTCGCGCTCTGTTGCGGCGCGCGAACGAAGAAGTCGGCTGAGTTAGAGATTTGGAAAACAACCATGCGCCAACTACTGGTTCTCTTCGTTCTCGCGTTCAGCGCGCTTTGGGGTCAGAAGCATCCGCTTGAGGAGTTGATCGATGCTGCGCGCGTCGACTCGCCGCAACTCAAAACTTTGCTCGGCCACGAACTGCCCATGCTGCGCGGCCGCGACGGCGCAGCCGTTTGGGGTCAAGAGTTTCTCTTCGCCGTGGAGAGCGACACGCCTGCGACCGTCTCCATTGACCACGAACCGCCGGTGGCCATGAAGCATGTCGCCGGAACCAACTACTACTACCTACTCAAGACTCTGCGCATGGGCCGCACGCATCAGTACCACTATTTCCGCGCGGACGGTTACGAGATCGGCGCGTATGAAGTAGCCGCCTACAACCCCGAGGCCTATCCGACGCCCGGCGTCGCGCACGGCAAGTTGTCCGAGATGAAGACGCTCACTAGCGAGGTCTACCCAGGCATGACGTCGAACTATTGGGTTTACGTCAACCCTGGCGCTGACATGACCAACGGCGCGCCCGTCATGATTTGGCAAGACGGTGAAACCGTCATCGGCAACCAAGACCTGCTGCGCCTACGCTTGCAGATCGTCTCCGATAATCTCGTGGCGAAGAACCTCATTCCGCCCATGGTCCACGTGCTCATTCAGCCCGGCATGGCGGGAGAAAAGCGCATGCGCAGCATCCAGTACGATACGGTCTCCGATGTTTACGGCAAGTACATCTTGGAAGAAGTGCTGCCGGATGTGGAGAAGAGCTACAAGATCCGTAAGGACGCCTACTCGCGCGCCATTGCCGGCGCTTCATCCGGCGCCATCTGCGCCTTCAACGTCGCCTGGTACTATCCCGAGCAGTTCAGCCGCGTGCTATCGCACATCGGCAGCTTTACCGCGCTGCAATGGCATCCCGAGCAGGACCAAGAAGGCGGCTACATCGTCTCCCATCGCGTCCGCCGGGAAGATCGCAAGAATTTGCGCGTATGGTTATCGGACGGTGCGGACGATAATGAGAGCCGCGCCGGCAGCTGGCCGCTCAATAACATTGAACTGGCCAACGCTCTCAAGATGCGCGACTACGACTTCCACTTTCGCTTTGGCACGAGCTTGCACGCCATTGCCCAAGGCGCAATGGACTTGCCCGAATCGCTCGTGTGGTTGTGGCGCGACTACGATCCCGCCAAGACCGAGCAGATTTACGAGATGGAAGCGGCCGAAAGGGAAAAGCCGCTCTTCCGCGTCAGCATCACCAACCGCGAGGCCTGGTAAGGCGCTTCAGAATTGGCAGGCCGCCGCGTCGTTGTTCTCGTAATACGACTTGTAGTTCTTCGCCGTCTTGTCCATGCAGCCCGTCAGGTTCAACAGCGCGACGCGCCGAAATTCCACCGGGCTGCCTTCGCTCTGTAGCGCGAAATAGCCTTCGCCCAAAGGCTGCCCGTCGGGCTTCATCGCCGGGTCAAAGCCGTTCACGGCGCCGCCGCCAATCTCTGGAGTCTGATACTCCAGCACCGTCTCTCCCTCGACGATGTGTTTGACGCTCTGCTGC
>CAZYOX010000072.1:0-13982 GCA_964649285.1 uncultured Bryobacterales bacterium
GCCGGATTCTCTGGACCGCATGGTATCGACGACCTTCGCCACCATGGCAGTGGAGTGCATTGCCGACGGCGGCAGCGGCAAGATGACGGCGATTCAGAAAGGTTGCTTCACCATGGCGGAATTGCCGGATGCCAGCCGCGGGCCTCGCAGCGTTGACCTGAAGACGATGTACAACGTCGATCGCTATCGTCCGAGCTACGACCGCAAGGGCGGGCTGCCTGTATTCCTCACGCAACTCGACTGAGCCGTCTGCGAAAACAGGCAAGGGCCGGGCGTCCAGCGCGACGTCCGGCCCTTGCTGCATCTAGGAGCCTACATGAACGCTTTGATGATTTGCGCCTGAATGTCCTGCAAGCTCTGTTGGACGTTCTGAACCTCTTGGATCTTTTGCTCCAGTTTCTCCATCAAGAAGCGGCGTTCCAGGCCGTTCTGGATCGTGATCTTGAGGTCGTCGTTATTCCAGGGCTTCTCGACGTACTGATACAGTCCGACTTCGTTGATCGCTTTGATGGCATTCTCTTTGTCGGCGTAGCCGGTCAGCAGGATGCGTGTGGCGAACGGATGAAGGTTCTTCACTTCCAGCAGGAACTCGATCCCATTCATGCCGGGCATCAGGTAGTCCGAAATTACGAGGTCGCACGGGCTGTCCTTTAGCGAAGCTAGGGCTTTCTGGGGCGACGAGAAGGTCTCCACCTGGTAGTCGGATTCCAACAAGAGGAACGAACGCAGGCTTGTTAGGACCATTTCTTCGTCATCTACGATCACGATCACGGGCATCTCCCTCGAAGTACTCATTCACGGTTCCCTTCCGATTCTGACGCATTGGCGGCAGGCGGAGTCATAGGCAGCCGCAAAGTGAAGGTCGTTCCCTTGCCGACTTGACTCTCGACGTCGATGCGCCCGCCATGGTCTTGGGCGATCTTGAAGCAAATCGACAGGCCCAGGCCGGTCCCAATGCCGACTCCTTTCGTGGTGAAGCCGGGATCGAAAATATTCACCAGGTGCTTCTCTGGGATGCCGACGCCGTTATCTTGCACCGAGACGGCCACCATCCCATCTTCGACGAAGGTCCTGAGACGAATCTCGCCTTTCTCGCGGATAGCTTGCGCGGCATTGACGAGCAGGTTCATGAAGACTTGATTGACCTGATTCGGGTGGCAGCGGATGGGCGGGATCTCCTCGTACTCCTTAATGACCGTGATGCGGTTCTTTAACTCGTGGCGAACCAACGTCAGCGTCGAATCAAGCCCCACGCGCAGATCTGCACTCTGGTACAACGCCTCATCCAAGCGAGCGAAATTCCGCAAGCTGCTGACTATGGAGACGATGCGTTCGCAGGCCAGCTTGTTGATGCGCGCGATGTCTTCGAGAAGGTCGAGTATCTGCCGGAGGCGCCTGTCCTCGCGAATCGATTCCGGCGTTGTGGGGGCAGCCAGTGTCCGGCGAACTGTCTCCAACGAGCGCGCCAGCGTATCGGCGCTGGAGTTGATGGTGCCGATGGGCGTGTTGAGTTCGTGAGCGATTCCGGCGACGAGGGCGCCCAGAGCGGCCATCTTCTCTTGCTGGATCAGGCGCGACTGAGATTCGCGCAGCGCCTTGGTTCGCGAATCGACCTCGCGTTCCAGTTCTTCGGCATGGACTTTTAGGTGCTCGGAGAGGTGCTCACGTTGGGTCACGTCTTGCCCGACGACTTGCAGCAATTGGTTCGAGCTGTAAGCCACAAGCGTGGCGCTAATGTCATAAAATCGGCGCTCGCCCGATCTAGTCACGGGCAATGACATCGCCAGCCGCAAAGTATCGCCTTTGCACATGCCGCTGCACCGCTCGCCGCAGTCGAAGTCTTCTATCGGGAGAACCTGTTGCAGGGTCCGTCCCAGTAGGCGTTCCCGGGGGAGCCCCGTCATTTCGGAAGCGCGGTTGTTGACTTCGAGAATCCTTTGGTCGGCGACGGAGGCCAACAAGATGGCCTCGGCGGATTCCTCCATCAGAGCGCGGTACTTGGCCTCGGAGTCTTGGGCGTCTCGTGAGCGGCGTTGCAACTCGTCATAGAGTCGGGCGTTCTCCACGATCTGCGAAGACTGCGAAGCGATGATCGCCAGCAGCCGTTCGTCCTCTGACGTAAAGCCGCTGGCGTGCCGTTTGTTGAATACGTTCAATAACCCGACCATTTGGCCCTTCGCACGAAGCGGGACGCTCAATAAGGACTTGATCGGGAAATCGGCGGACGTAATGGAACGGAAACGGTCGTCTCCAGCTAAATCGTTGATGATCAGCGGGCGGCGGTTCTTGAGCATCCAACCGGTGAGTTGTTGGCCGAAGCGGAACGGCACGTCGGCGGTCCCCGAATATGCCTTGCGAGCCATGGTCCGGAAGGGATCGGCGACTTTGCCCTGCTCAAGGAGCAAGACAGATGCCTGTTCCACGTCGAGGTGCTTGGCGCTCTCTTGCACAATCAATTCGACGACCTCATTGAGGTCCATCGTCGAGCCAATTGCCGTACCAATCGCGTTGAGGATGGAGAGTTCCTCGACGGCTCGCCGTAGACGGCGATTCTCGGCTTCTAACTCAGCCAAGGTCTGCGCTGGAGGTCCGGCGGACATGCGGGCGATTCTGTCTCAGTATAGTCGCGGTATATGCAGTCCAAGCGCACTAGCGCGGCGAGCCGGATCCTTCCTCCAAACTGCCGATGCCCGGCGACAGGAGGGACCGGACTCGTTTAAACAAGGCTTGAAATAGCTCGCGAGTCACCTCGCTGTGATCGGCAAGGAGTTCGAAGAATTCTTCCCGATCGATCGCCAGCAGCGAGCTATCGGTTGCGGCGATCGCCGAAACGACGGAAGGCTTTCGATCGAACAAGGCCCAGTTGCCGAGAGTCTCGTTGCTGGAGATGGAGTAAATGACCGAAGCGCCCCGGCGCATCTCAATTTTCCCTTCCAGCACGGTATAGAGCGCCGAGATGGGTCCGCCTTCTTCCACCAACTTCTCGCCCTGCTTGACCTCGATCTGGCGGGCGATCGAAGCGATGAGCGCGAGCATCTCGGTTTCCAAGTCGCTGAACAAATCGACTCGTTGCAGACGGATGGCGCGTTCCAGTGTGGTGAGTTCTTCCATGGGCGCCTCCCGGTTAGAGGCGTGCGATGGCGGCGAAGGCGGTCTCCCGCAGCAGCGGGTCCGGATGGTGTGTGAGCTGGATGATCCGCGGTTTGCAGTCCCGCTGCAAGGATTCGGCCGCAGTCTGACAGGCGCAGGCTTGCAGCCAGGCGTCGGACGAGTCCAGCAGGCTTCGCAAGACGCTAGGGTAAGGCGCCAGGTCGATGTCGAACAACTCTTTGGCGCTTTGCAGTACCCTTTGTGGCTCGACCTCTTCGACTGCCGGCATCAATATCGGGCGGATTCTCATTCCGAGAAGGCGGCTGTCCAGAAATTCCAATGCGTTAGCGCGAAGGGACCGCTGGCCGCTGCGGATACGATAGCGGGCGTCGCGCATTTCCCGTTGCGGCAGGACAAACTCCAGCAAGATGAAGGCCTCGTCGAGCCAGCGGTCTCGCCGCTCCCTCAGGGCCTGAGCAAGAAAGCGGGCGCTGACGCCTTGACCCTCGGCCCGAACGCTCTCGGCAAACGCCGCTGTTTGATAGAACCGCCGCAGGGCGTAAACCAAGAGTAACTCGACGACATCGGGATGAAACTCTTGATCCGAATCTCGATCACGGATGCGCTTCAGTGCCCGCAGAACGTCTGAACGAGCGGCTTCATGCCTCCTTCGTAGATAGGCTAACAGGCACTGCACGGCCTCTTTGCCCCCAATGGCGCCCAAGACCTTAGCTGCTTGCCGCTGCAGGTAGGGGGAGGCGCTGTCGTCGCGGAGAATCGCCGCCAGCGGAGCGATGGCCCGAATGCCGTATGCGGTCACGGCCTGACGCGTCTCGGCGCTGTGCGCTGGCTGCCCAAGAAGGCGAGTGAGAACGGCCAAGTCTTCGTTGCGTCCGAGCCGTCCGATGCTGCGTATGGCGGCTTTGGAGACAGCGGGTTCGGGCGATGCAAGCAGTTGCGTCAGCAGGGCGGCGCGCTCCGGGTTGGGCGGGGCCATGCCCAACAACTTGGCCGCGACAACCTGCTGGGCGGCGCTGGCGCCGACCAGTTGGGAGATGACGTATTCAAAGATTTCTTCCGCATGCGGCGGATGGTTTCCCCTGGTCAGCAGCCGAGCAGCGGCCATTGCCGCCAGCTCGGAATCTTCTTGCTCCAGCAACTCTTCTTCTACAGAGCGGGCGGCCACGGTGTCTTGCCTGTCGAAGTAGTCGAAGGCTTGTTGCCGGGAGTCGAAGTCGGTCTCCAGCCGCAGAAAGGCTGCTGCATTGTGTTCGCAACCTGGGGCATCGAGGGAAGCGACGGTAGCCATGGCCTTGCGCCGCACTGCAGGCGAGGGGTGAACGAGCAGCGAGGCGAGCTGAGTTTGCGCTGCGCCCAAGCCGCTGAACTGAGCGATGCCGACGGCCACCTCGACGTCGTGCGGGTCGGAGCTGGCCAAGTGGTTTGCCAGGTCGCTGGAAGGGCCCGATGCAGCGAGATGTCGCAGCAGTTGCTCCGACCTGACGTCAGGACGCTCGATGGCAGTACGCAGAGTCTTGATGTACTGTCCGCGGAGAATCGAGAGGATGACCAGCCAGCAGCCCAAAAAGGCGAGGCTAACCCAACCAATCTGCTGGGTCGTCGTGTTCTCGAAGTAGAGCAGAGCCAAGAGAACCAAACTGGCCGCTCCATCCGCGGCGCGGCTTACGACGACGTCCATAAAGCTTTTCACGCGATTGCGTATGCCGCTATCCACGGGTACCCAGAGAAGCTCGGATGAGGCGCGGTCGATGGAGTGGCGGAAGCCCTGATCGGCGCCCCGCGCCCAGACCGCGGCGAAGATCGATGAGGAAAACAGTAATGCGACAACCCCCGAAACCAGCGCCAGCGGGAGGACGAACAGCGTGAGGCTGAGGCCCGCGGTGCGCAGCAGACGGTTGGAGAGCGTTACGTGGAAAATCAACGAGACGACAGAGATATAGCCGTAGAAGTAGCCCGCGAAAGACGCCATGCCGTCGAGGTCGGCATCGAAATAGGCCTGTGTCTGAGCCTTGAACTGGTACTTGACCAGCGTGCCCACAATGGTCGAAGCAATCACCGCCAAGCCGATCAGAAGCAGGTAGCGGTTTCCGCCCACCAGACGGGCGCTGTCAACGATAGGAGCGTTTCTTTGACCGTCTTGGCTGTGAGACGAGGCCTGGACGGGTCCGTCCGCGGTCAGGGATCGAGCGATCCAAGCCCCGGCCGCCAGCAAAGCTGCGGCAACGGGAAGAATCCCGACAGCGCCGATATACGGTCCGATGACGCCGGTAAAATTGCCGCCGATCGCCGCTCCGAGAATGCCGCCGCTGCCGATGATGGGGAACAAACGTTTGGCTTGGCGTGTTGTAAACGTTGCCGCCGCAAGTGACCACACTTGGCTGGGAATCAGAATGGCGAAGACGCCGACCCACAAATAAAGCAGGATGGCGCTGCCCGAGGCTGACGCGCTAAGCAGCAGCCAAAGCGCGATGATGCTTGCCGCCAAGCACAGCTGGGTGACCGCGACCAGAGAGCCCAGCCGGACACGGCCGCTCCAACGGAGGTAGTAGTTCACCAGCAGGCCAACGAGGACGGTAATAACCAAGTCCACGTAGGGCAGCCGCGTAGCGTCGAACTCGCTGAGAAAGATGGCGTCGCTGACCGCCTTTAAGCAAATCACGGCGGCCATGCCGAGCAGGAGAAAGAGCGTCAAAAGCAACGCCGGGCTCGCCTCAGAGGGCTCCACGCGCAGTGCGCGCAGCAGCCGAGACGTACCCGGAAGGGAGGGAGAATCCGTCGGCATGACAGCCTAACGAGCGATCCCTCGATTATACGAAGGGAACTCCTGGCGACTGATCAGACGTATTTGGCTGCGTAATCTCCGATGATCGGCAAGCGATACTCTTCGCCGCCATAGGCCTTGATCACTGCAATGAGCCAGGCGATGACCATCGCGATGAAAACCCCGAACCCGAGCACCATCTGCAAGATCGTCCCGACAAAGGGCAAGAACGATAAGGGGATCGCCAGAAGGAGATTCGCCATCCAAAAGATGAACCATGTCGCCGCAAGCATGAGGCACTGCAAGGCGTGGAAGCGTACGAAGCGATTCTTGTTGTACGGCTCCAGCAACAAGAAGATGATGGCCGGGATCACCGTGACATAGGCTACCGCGCCGAGAACGTTGTCATTGGCGATAGGAGCCGCGGGAGCTGAAGGTGGCGGAAACGAGCCGCCGGTAGCCCCTGCGGCGCCAGCTGCGGCTCCTTCCACGGGTTGACCGCACTTAGAGCAGAATTGAACGCCGGCGGTATCCGCGCCGCAAGAGCTACAGAAAGGCATATCGGCATTACGCGCCCGCACTCGGCGCGCCCCAAGTATACACGGGCGCGGCCGGAACTGTGCAAAGAGGTGTGACGAATCGGGACGGCAGCGTGTCCGGACGGCGCCGCCGAGCACGTTCAAAAGGGCTAAAGGCCTGTGTTAGCATCACCTTAGGGGTTGGCAGGCGACTTGCTGAGCACTAGAGAAGCGATGCGCATTGCAGCTACTGTCCTGCTGTTGAGCGGTTGCGCCGTCCTAAACGCTGCAACTCTGGAGAGGTTGAGCGTCGAACAGATGGCTCAACAGGCGACAGCCGTGGTCCGCGGTCACGTGGGCGATGCTCGGTCGGCGCGTTTCGGAGCGCTAGTGTATACCCTGTACGGCTTCGAAGCCGAACAGCAGTGGAAGGGTCCCGCAATCGCTAACCTCGAAGTCGCCGTTCCTGGCGGAACGTATGAAGGCGTGACGTATCGCTTTGGCGGGACGCCCGACCTGAAGGCCGGGGAAGAGTACCTGCTATTTCTGTGGACTGGGCCCAGCGGCCGGACGCAGATCGTCGGCTTGAGTCAAGGCGCGTTTCGCGTCGTGCGGCGCGCGGACGGGGCGGCGGTCTTGCGAACCGATGCCGAGGACTCCGTATTTGTCGGCGAAGACGGCGCTAAGAGTTCCCAGGCCCTGGAGATGACTCTGGATCAACTGGCGGCGAGGGTTCGGGCGGCGTTGAAGAGTAATCCGAAGTGAAGCGCCTCGCCGCCATGTGCTGCGCCGCCGCAGCGCTGCTGAGCCTCTCGCCGCCGGCCAGCGGCTATTACCACTTCCTGCATTTTCGGCAGACGGAGAACGGACTTCGCGGCATTCCGGAGCGCTTCGACCGGGCGGCGCTGGTCGACGATACGGTCTATTTCTACGTTTCGTCCCAGCAGCGGCCCCGGCTGCAGGCTAACGACAGCTTCGAAGGCCTGGTCAGCCAGGTGCGCCAGGCGCTAGCGACTTGGGATGCTGTGCCCACGTCGAGTCTAAGAGTCGGTTTCGGCGGCGTGCTAGACGGGCCGCTGCAAGGCTCGACGCCCGCCGCGGAAATCGTATTTGAAGAGCTGCCGCCCGGGGTGTTGGGGTTCGGCGGCTCGAAGGTCTGGGGCGAGGCGACAGAAGACTTTGTCCCAATTTTGAGGTCGCAAGTGGTGGTCTCGGACAATCTTGCCGACAACCATGGACCCAGTTTCTCCGAACGCTTCTACAATACGCTGGTCCATGAAATTGGGCACGCGCTCGGCTTGCAGCACTCGTTGGCAGGTTCGGCGCTGAGTCAGGAACCGACGCGCTCCACCACGCGGGCGCGGCCGTTGGAATTAGACGACGTGGCCGGATTGTCGGCTCTGTATCCGACCGACGAATTTCGCGCGCTGACTGGCGCTATTGAAGGAACCGTTCGTTTTGACGATGGCACGCCGGTTGCCCTGGCGTCGGTGGCGGCGCTTGACCGCGGCGGCCAGATCATCACAGCGCTCACGGATCCCGAGGGCCGCTACCGCATCGAGGGTCTTGTGCCTGGCGAGTACACGCTTTATGCGCAACCTCTGCCTCCCGCCACGAGTGCGGGGCTAGGACCTGGCAACATAAGGCGTCCAGTTGACGCGAACGGACAGGAGATCGCCGCGTCCGGCAGCTTTAGAACCGAATTCCTCGGCGACACCGACCGAATCGAGACGGCCCGCTTTCTAACCGTGGGCGCGGGAGCCGCAACGAATGGCGCCGATTTCCGCGTGCAGCCGCGAGCGAACGTCGCTTTACTGCCGGTAACCACGTACAGCTATCTTGGCTACGACCCTCTCGCGCCAGGAGTCCACCCGGCATTTTTGGATGTGACCGAAGGGCCTGGATTGCTCGTCGCTGCCGGCGCCGACTTAGCGCAAAAATTTGGAGAGTTTCAGCCAACAGCGATTTTCCGGAATCTGACGTTTCGCGCTCCCACTCTGTACGAACCGGCCCCTAGCTTCGTTCGCTTCGATGTGGAGCCGGCGCCGTTCGCCGGACCGGGTCCGCTGCACATGTTGTTTCGATTGCCGGACGATATTTACGTCCTCCCGGGAGCGGCGCGGCTCACCGATCAAGCGGCTCCCATCATCTACTGGATTACGAGTGACTTCAGCCAAGGTGTCCCCGCTTGGCGGATCGCCGGCGAAGAGTTCGGGCCCGACTCGCAGGTCTACTTCGATGGTCTGCCCGGCAGGGTCTTGACCTTCGACTCGATTACCGGAGAACTCGTTGTCGCTCCTCCAGTCGGTCCGGCCGGCCATCGCGCGGTAGTCACCGTTTACAACACCGATGGACAGAGTTCGGCCTTCGCTCTGCCTGACGGCAACGTGATGTTCGCCTATCCGGAAGGACCCGCCGCCTCGGCCACCGCATCGAGCAATAGCGCCGCGCCGGGGACGGATAAGGTCTTGGAGATCAACGGACTGTTTACGCAGTTTGCGCCCGGGGATGCGGTCGTGGGAATTGGGTCGAGCGACATCGTGACCCGCGAAGTTCAAGTGCTCGATGATCGCCGTATTCGGGCTGTGCTCAGTTTGGCGGAGCGAGCGCAACCGGGACTCTACGACGTGAGCGTGTCCAACGGCCTGGAGACGATCTTGCTGCCCGACGCCTTTGAGGTCAAGGGGAATGCCCAGGCGGATAACCGGCCGGTGCTGCGCTACAACGGATTGCTTAACTCTGCCACGAATGCGCATCAGCTCGCGCCGGGCGCATTGGCCTCGCTCTATGGTCTGCACTTGGCCTCCCCTGGCGCCGAATCGGCCGTGCGGGTAACCTTCAATGGCGTGGCCGCTCCGCTGATCGCTGTTACGGACACGCAGATTAATTTGCAGATTCCCGAGTCTGTCGGGCCAGGCCTCGCAGAGCTGAGAGTGTTTAATGGCGCCGCCGACAGCGAGCTGATGCTCGTCTCGATCGGCCGTTCGGCCCCAGGCCTGTTTCGCGTGATCTCGGAGGAAGGCGCGATTGCGGGCCCCGAAAATCCGCTGACGGCAGGGCAAAATTTCAAGGTTGTCGCGACGGGTTTTGGCGTAAGTCCAGGAAGCGTGGAGAATGCTGTCGTGCTGGTTAACGGCGTTCGCCTTACGCCTGTTGCCGCGGCGCGTCCTTCGCCGGGAATTCAAGAGTTGACGGTGACCCTGCCCCCAGAGTTCGGTTCAGCCGCCGGCGCCAGCATCGAGGTGCTCGTTGCAGGCCGCTTGAGTAATGCGTTAGAGGTTCCGGTCTCGGCCGGGCCGCTCGCGCTGCACTAGCTATAATTCGGTTGTCGCCCGACGACCATGCCGTTGATTCTCGCTTTATTGGTGCTGACGCTTCCCTTGGCGACGGCGGCGGCTGAGCCAGAACTGGAGGAGTCCGTTCGCGCGCTGTCCGAAGTATTCTCCGCGCTGGACGAAAATCTCGCTGACCCTTTCAACGCCGAGGATGCCCTGTATCAAGGCGCATTGCCGGCGATGGTCAGAACTCTTGACCCGCACTCGGCTTTTCTGGACCCGGATCAGTTCGATTCGCTGAAACAAATGCAGAACTCGACCGACACGGGCTTCGGCAGCGTCTTGTCCGTAACGCCCGGCCGCGCCGTGGTCCTGCAGACTCTAGAGGGAAGCCCGTCGGCGCGCTCGGGCCTGACGCCCGGCGACGAGCTGGCGGTAGTCAACGGTTACCCGTTGGCGCAGCTCAACATGGAGCAACTCGCCGCGTTATTGTCGCAGTCGCGACGGCAGAAGGCCGAACTGATGATCAAGCGGCCCAATTCCCCGCGCCTCATACCGGTCGTTCTGACGCCGGAAGAAGTCGCCGACCCAAGCGTGCAACTGCGGTTTCTGATGCAAGACAAGATCGCTTACATCAAGGTCGCCAGTTTTGAGCACTCGACGGATCAGGAATTGCGCGAGGCCATCGAACAGCTCGGCGGCAAGGCTCTTGAGGGCGTCGTCTTGGACATGCGCAAGAATCCTGGCGGATCGATCGAGTCGGCGGTGCGTCTAGCCGCCATGTTTCTGGAACCGGCGCAGCGCGTGTTGTGGATACAGGGTCGAGATGGGCCGCAGGATGAAGTACGGGTGCCGGAAGGTAACCAGTCATATCGTTTCCCTTTGGCGATCCTGATCGATGAACGCACGGCGAGCGCTGCGGAACTCGTCACCGGGGCGCTGCAGGATCACGATCGCGCAGTGGTGGTGGGCCAGTCGAGTTTCGGCAAGGGCTTGGTGCAGAGCGTGTTTGAACTTTCGGCTCGAGCCGGCCTGGCGCTCACCACGGCGCACTATCTGTCGCCCAGCGGCAGACCGATCCAGAAGCCATTTACAGACTGCGATTCCTATGAGCTGAGCGAATGCGCGGATCCTGAAGAACAGGCTCGGACGTATACAACGGATTCCGGCAAAGAAATTCCAGGCGGGGGCGGGATTCGTCCCGATCGGGTCGTCGATCCTCAGTTCTTTTCGCCGTTTCAGGCCTTGCTGAAGTCTTCAGGCGTTTTACTGGACTTTGCTCAGGAGTACACCCGCGGCAAGCAGATCCCGGAGGACTTCAAGGTCACGCCGGCCGTGCTGGACCAGTTCCAGTTCTACCTATCTCAGCATGGCGGGCGTCCGGCATTGGAAGTGTGGACGGCGAACGTCGAATTCATCCGCTATAGCCTGGAGCAGGAGATCGTTACTCTCGCGTTGGGCGTCGACAAAGGCGAGCAGATTGAATTGATGCACGATCCGCAGGTGCTGGCCGCACTCTCCGCGGTTACGACCGTAACGGCGAACTAACCGTTAGACTTCACGAATTTCGGTTCCCGTCACAAAGAAACGGAAACGTTCAGGCGGCAGCGACGCAGCCTTGTCTCCTGACGTGCGGGACCACGCTTCAAAGGCCATGGCGGCCAGTG
Organism: uncultured Bryobacterales bacterium; assembly: GCA_964649285.1. Classification (GTDB taxonomy): domain Bacteria; phylum Acidobacteriota; class Terriglobia; order Bryobacterales; family UBA6623; genus CAMPKL01. Next base: position 11,333 of record CAZYOX010000072.1, read on the forward strand.
ACGTATTCAGGAAGAAGAGGTATTTCTCGGAAAAGAATTGAATAGGCGGCGGCTGACGAAAGGTCAACCGGTAACCCATCGCATTCTCCAGATCGATGCCGCCGTGGGGGACGCGTTTGTCTTCTAGTAAGCGTACGAAGCTCGCCCGGCTGGCGTGCGGCCAAATGTCCGGAGACAACAGCGGACGTAGGTTTGGCCGCGATTGGAAGGTCGTCTCGCATTGACGGATCCACTCGGAAATCGACTCGCCCCAATACCAATGTTCCAAGAACGCGGAATAGTGCTCAGCCAGATTGACGGCTAGCCCAACGCGTCGCTCCTCAAAGGAAGCCGCAGGCTGATTGTCGATGATCGCGTCGCGATCGATAATCTGCTGGGCGACCGCGATGACGTCGTGGAGCGATTTCGAAGGGCGACTGTCCTTCAGAAGCAGGGGCGGCAAATCATGGACCTGCCCGCCGGGAATGTTGATGTAATCTCGATCACCCAAGGTCTGCATGCCGTCCTCCTTGCCTGCATTTCAGTAGGCGTCAGGTTAGACGCCCACTGGCAGGGCCGGCGTTTCGTTCCGTTGGAGCGATCTTGCAATGCCTTCTAGGGCTCTGCAAGAAGTTACTCCACCTAGCTCATCGACAGGGAAGACCTGTATTTCCCAACCGGTACTCAGTTGATAGCGCAAGGCCCAGGCCCGCCGCAAGACCCGCACATGGGCGCTGATGATTCCGTGAAGCTCGCGGCGGCCGCGCCGTCGCCGCCGGCCTTTGCGGCAAACGTCGAGATAAGTCGCTCGACATCGGCGCCGCCGCACTCGGGACAATCCGGTTCGGCCTGCTTGCTGTTGAGGACTAGCTCTTCGAAGCGCGTGGAGCAATCTTGGCACTTGTATTCGAAGATCGGCATGACTTGATTCTAGCCCCAAGCACCATCGTCGCGGGGCTTCTAGAAACGGCCGGAGGCGCCGATATGAAAGGCATTGGAGTCTGTATCTCCATCGGGATTGCAGGTTGTCTCCGGAGGGGGAGAACCCCTCCATCCGGGAAAGACACGCCTAATTCAGGACCTTGCCCGGTTGGTTCGACGATTGCCCGACGATCAGGCGCTTCTCCTGTTGGGACTCGTTGAGGAGTTCGAACGCGACGGCTACCTCGAGCGTGTGCAAGGTCACGAGCCGCCGATCGTCAAGATCTTCGCAGAGGTCGCCAACGGCTGGGACGAGCAAGGTGCATACGAGTTTGCGCGAGCCTGGGCCAGCACTCTCATCGCGCGCGAGGATGGTTTCTGTTGGGACCGTGCCTCTCCGGAAGAAAAAAGCGGCACCGGGCCAGGGTCATTGACGAGCTAGGCCGCCGAGGCGTGCTGCCTCCGGCCCTTTAGCGGGTGTGCTTGTGAACCGACTCGATCGGCCGGTACCCCGTGCTGCCCAGATTGCATTCCTCATGGACGGCGCGCACGGCATCCTGCAGCCGGTCTGCTTTCACGACGATGGCGATGGTGATCTCGCTTGATCCTTGCGCTATCGCAATGATGTTGATGTGGCGGGCCGATATGGCGGTGAACAACCGCCCGGCAAGTCCTGCTGTGCCCTTCATCCCTTCCCCGACGCTGGCCAATAGGCCAACGCTATGGTCGATCTCAAAGGGGTGGACGTAGCCGTGAGCCAACTCCAGAGCCAACTCATCGCGCAGATTTTCGATGACGTCTTTGACGTCTTCGGTGCGTACCAACATGCAGAAGTTTTGCCGGAAGCTAGAGCGGGTGAGCAGCAAGACCTCGGCGCGCGCTCTGGCCGTGGCGGCCAGCGCGCGGGACATGAGTTGAGCGCCTGACTGGGTCAGGCTCGCGGCCTCGATGGAAATCATCGTTACATGTTCGAAGGAAGTGATGGCCCCTACGTTTTGCCCCTCGCTCTTGCGGTCGCTGATCAGCGTTCCAGGAGCCTCCGGGTTGAAGCTGTTCCTAATCCGAACCGGAATGCGGTGCTCGACTAGCGGCTGCAACGTGCGCCCGTGCAGAACCTTGGCGCCGTTGTAAGCCAGCTCGGCGGCTTCGTTGTAAGTGACTGATTCCAGGACGCGAGCGTCGGGCACGACCCGTGGGTCGCCGGTGAGAATCCCGTCCACATCGGTCCAAATCCACAGCTCTGATGCTTCCAGCGCGGCGGCTATGATGGCTGCCGAGAAGTCGGAACCGCCTCGGCCTAGAGTGGTGCGCTCGCCCGCTAGGGTTGCACCGTTAAAGCCGGTGACGATCGGGATGATGTTGGAGTCGAGCAGCGGCCCTAGAGCCGTTCGTGCGCGGTCGGCGGTTTCGATCATTAAGGGCGAGGCGGCGCCGAATTCATCGTCTGTGGCGATCACTCCAGCGGCATCAACGCGTGTTGCTGCGATACCCTTGGATTGCAGCAGCTCAGCGATCAGCAGAGCGGACAACTGCTCGCCGACGGTGACAGCCTCGTCAATGGCGCGAACCGGACGTTCGCGCAGCAACAGCATGCCGCGTGCAATGCGCGCATAGCCGTTGACCATGGCATGGATCTGTTCGATGACAGGCTGCTGACGATCGACAGGGAGCAGATCGCGGGCGGTGTTGATGTGTTTGTCGCTTAAGGTCTTGATTCCCTCTTCGACGGCCTGTTCGTCGCCTGCTTCGC
>CAZYOX010000073.1:0-13933 GCA_964649285.1 uncultured Bryobacterales bacterium
GTAGCGACACGCCCAGGGTGCCGCGTTGGAAGTGTAAGTTCGCCCGGAAGCGTCCGACGCCCTGCCGCACGAAACTGAAATCCACGGTTAAGTTTCTCTCTAACTCCTGCCGATAAGTCTCAGTTAAAACAGGGTATATTAGCTCGCGAATCGTTCCGTCTTTCAATACGGGCTTATCGTTAGTAACGAGCCCGCCCTGCACCCGCAGCGTCAGACCCGCGCCGTCGGTCATCAGAATGTCCGACGCGTTGCGATCCACCGCATACTTCAGAACCTCATCCAATCCGTCAAACGCCCCGGGCGCTGTGGAGGCCGCTGTCAGCGCGTCCGCCGAGACGCGTTTCGGCGCCGCCGCCGAGCCGACATTCATCTCGCGGACTAGACTCTCCAGTTGCGGGTCGAACTGCGCCATTTACTCTCCCAGCATTTGCAGGTAACGGCCGATCGCCTGCACGCCATTGTGGAAGTTCGGCAGATGGAACTTCTCATTCGGGGCATGCAAATTGTCGTCCGGCAACCCAAACCCGACCAGCACCGGCGGGATGCCCGCATTGGCGAACAGGCCCACAACCGGAATCGAGCCGCCCGAACGGATGTACACCGTCTCCTTATTGAAGGTCTCCGTGAGCGCCTTGGCCGCGGTCGAGACGAACGGGCTATCGGTGGAGACCACCGCCGCGGGCGACGCCGCCAGGATCTTCGGCTTCACAACAGTTCCCTTGGGCGTCAACGATTTGACGCGATCAACGTAAGCCTGGGCGATCTTGTCGGCGTTCATGTTCGGCACGAGCCGCATACTGACCTTGGCCAACGCCTTGGCGGGAATCACGGTCTTGGCGCCGTCGCCGATGAATCCGCCGCGAATGCCGTGCACGTCCAAAGCTGGGCGCGCCCACAGCCGCTCGATCGGGCTAAAGCCGGGCTCGCCGGTCAACTCCGTGCTGCCGATCTCCGTTTCGCGATACTCGTCGGCGTTGAACGGCAGTTGCTTCCACGCGTCTAACTCCGCGTCGCTTGGCGCCTGGACGTCGTCGTAGAAGCCCGGCACAAGGATTCGGCCGTCCTTGTCCTTCAAGCCGGTGATGACTTCGGCGATCGCCTGCATCGGATTGGGGGCGACGCCGCCGTAAATGCCCGAGTGCAGATCAGTCTTCGCGGCGATCACTTCGATCTCGGTGTAGATGATGCCGCGCACGCCGGTGGTGATCGTCGGCAGCCCTTTCGTGAACATCTCGGTGTCGCAGATCAAGGCGGCATCGGCCTTCAATTCGTCGCCGTGCTCGGCCAGGTACTTATGAATCATGCCGCCGCTGGTTTCTTCCTCGCCTTCGATGAGGAACTTCACGTTGACCGGCAGCTTGCCGTCGACCGCCAAGAGCCCCTCAACGGCCTTGAGCAGGATCCACATTTGGCCCTTGTCGTCGACGGCTCCGCGGGCGAACAAATCGTCGCCTCGCAGAGTCGGCTCGAAGGGCGGCGTAACCCACTCGTCCATCGGGTCGGGCGGTTGGACGTCGTAGTGCCCGTAAAGGACGACGGTCGGTTTGCCCGGAGCGTCCATCTTTTCGGCGTAAATAATCGGGTTGCCGTCGCCTTCGATCAGCCTGACGGTCTCGATCCCCATGCGCTTGAGGTCGTCGACCAGGAAATCGGCGGCGCGGCGGATGTCCGCCTTGTGCGCCGGCAGGGCGCTAATGCTGGGGATCCGCAGGAGGTCTTTGAGACCCTCCACGAAACGGTCTCCGTTCTGTTGGTAGTACGAGCGCAGTTTCGACATCTCTCGATTCACCGTACACGATAGACCAGGTTCTCGCCCAGCATCGACGCAACAGAGACCTGACTCCAACCGCCTTTTCGCCTCAGGAACCCCATTACTTGAGTTCCAGGCCAATTCAGAGCCTTGCTAGTCCGAGGGAGCGCTGGGAGAGCCTCCAAGCGTGAACGCCAGATCGCCGAACTTGTGTTGCAGGGTATGCGCTACAAAGACGTTGCGATCTCTTTGCGCATTAGCGACCACACCATTCGCAATCACCTGCGAAGCATCTTCGCCAAGTTGGGCATTACCAGCCGGCTGGAGTTGGCGCCTTACGGCAACGAATCCGCCTCGAGTGAGGCAGAGCGGCCCGGCGCCGCGTGCTAAGATTCGTGATGCTTTGGCTTCGGCGATTGCGCCGCAACTGCACTGGAAGACTACACTCTGAGACCGTATGAGAGCTGTTCCGTGCGCCGTCATTTGCCTGGCCTTGGCGGCTCAGTCGCATGCCGGCGAGATCGTGACCGGCTCGATGCTCGGCCCTCGCTACAAGTCTGAACTCTTCTATGTTCGAAAGAATGCCATGCAGTGGGAAGAGACTTACCGGAACTCGCAGTATCACCGGCGGGCCCGTGGCAAGTTGATTTTGGTCGACGCTCCGCAAGGACTGTTCGAAGACGAATGGCTTACGGAGAAGCCGTTCGACCCGGCAGCGAACACGGATGCGCTCATCGCCGCCCTGGATCTCTATAAGGAGTACGGCATCCTAGCAGTCGCCGTAAGCCTGCAAGGAGCTGACCCAGGGTATTCGCTCGAACGCAACGGCATTGCGCGCAAGAGGGGCGCTCTGTATGGCAGCAAGGAAGGCGCCCTTATCAGCGCCTTCGAACGCGACGGCTCGCTCAAGCCCGCCTGGACGGAGCGGTTGGATAAGTTGCTCAAAGCAGCCGACCAACGCGGCATGTTCGTGAAGCTGACTTACTTTCAGCCAGCGCAGGATGAGGCTCTCGATAGTCCCGAAGCAGTCGTCGCCGCGGCGCAAAACATCACTCGCTGGCTCGTGGCCGGCGATCACCGCAACGTGATCATCGACGTCGCCGCCGGTTGGGACGTGCAAGGCGAGTGGGATCACTTCGAGTTCATTCCGCGCAATGTCGCCAAACTGGTCGGCGTGATCCGTGAGCAGTTCAACGGAGCTTCGTTTAGCTTGCCCATCGGCGCCGCCAGCGGGCCTTCGATGCTGTACCCGGAATCGCTGGCTCAGGTTTGCGACTTGGTGCTGCTCGACGAACGCGGCCTTAGGCCCGACATGATCGCCCGACGCTTCGCGCAGATGTCGGATTATGGGCGGCCACTGGGCATCCTCGTTGACGCCGGCGGCGAACTAACGCATTCGGCGGCGTCATTCGACAAGAGCGCGAGTTGGACGTACAGTCCGTTGCGGTTGACGCAGTATTTTCCGTTTGCCTATATGCCCGATAGCGCGGACTCAAGCGGCGGCGATCTGGGTGCGCTGTTGGGTCAAGTCGCGTCGTTGGTATTGAAGAAGCCGCCCAAAGAGGCCGGCGCCGGCATCGAGTAGTGCGGTTGCTCTAGTGCGGTCCGAGGCCGCCGAGCCGCTCGACTTCTTCGTCGGCGCGGATAACCATTTCCTCGGCAGTGTGATGAGAGATCAACCCGTCGCGCAAGGCTCGCTGGATGGCCGTCTTCCCGGCGCCTAGCAACCGCGCACGGGCTAAGCGTTCTTCTTCGTCCACCCAGGATTCGTCCTCGGCGTGTAGTTCCTTCACGCGCGCTTCAACCGCTTCTTGATCGTTCTCCAACTCGTTACGCAGACGTAGGTAGACCGGCGTGGAGACGATGTGAGCTTCGCGCATGCCGTCCAGTTCCGCTGCCGCCGCAGCGAGCGCCATCTGACGTACGCGTGTGCGGTCGTACTCGTCCTCATCGCCCAACTTGATGCCTAGCCAGCGCATGACTGACGTCACGGTCAGGCCTTGAACGATTATTGAGAAAGCGACGACGCCGAAGGTCATCGCCGAGATCAAGTCGCGGTTGGGGAACGCGGGCGGCAAGCTCAATGCCAGGGCCAAAGACACGCCGCCGCGGATGCCGCCCCAAAACATCACATGGCGCCACGGAGCCGGAATACTTGGACCAAGAAAGCCGGCCAAAGAAGCCAATGGATATACGGCCAAGGCGCGGCCCACGATGACGGCGACAACCGCCAGCAGGATCGGCTGCCAATACTCGATCAAGCTCAGCACATGCACTTCGATGCCGATCAGTAAGAACACCAGCGAATTGATGACGAAGCCGACGTACTCCCAGAACGACCAAACGGCGACCTTGGTGCGCGAACTCATGCTGACTTCAGCACCGAAATTACCGATCATCAGTCCAGCGGCCACGACGGCGATCACGCCTGATAGGTGGAGGTTCTCGGCTATTAGAAATGAGCCGTACGCCAAGATCGTGGTCAGCGTGATCTCAACCTGCGGATCGGAGACCCGTTGGCTCACGCGGATCACTATATAGCCCAAACCCAAACCGATCGCGGCGCCGCCCAGCGACACTACGAAGAAACGTCCCACGCCGGCACTGAAATCGAGCTGGCCGGTTGCGACGCCGGCAAGCAGGATCTGAAACAGTACGATGGCCGTACCATCGTTGAAAAGGCTCTCGCCTTCCACCAATACGCTCAGCCGCTTGTTCACGCCCAACTGCTTGAACAACGCCAGCACTGATATGGGATCGGTAGAGGAGATCAGCGCACCAAAGACGAGCGCGGCCATCAGCGGCACGCCGACAAACCAATGGACGAAGTAGCCGGTCGCGGCGGAGGCGATGAGCACGCCCGCGATGGCCACCAACAGGATCGGCCCTAGATCTTCGAGCAAGTGTCGTACGTTGATGTTGATACCCGCCTCAAACAGCAACCCGGGCAAAAACACCATGAAGACAATTTCGGGCGTTAACCAGCCGTCACCGTTGCTGGACTCGGCCAGCAACTCCACAATCGGCAGATGGGACAAGTCGATCGCCACGCCCGCAAAGACTAGAGCGATGGTGTAGGGAACATGAAGCCGCCGTGCAGCCATTGCAACGACAGAGGCAGCAATCAGCAAGAGCAAAAGCAGTTCAACAACTTGGGTGAGATTCGCGGGCATTGGAACGCAGCCGAGGGGACTCTCAGCTTAGCGTTATCTCGCCCGTATGTCGTAGCAGTTCAAGCTGTCCTGATCGCGAATGTAGAACCGCCCGTCGGCAATAACGGGCAACGTCCAAGTCGGATAGTCAGCCCTGCCAAAGGTGAAGCGAGAGATCTCGCGGTAGCCTTCGGGCGTCGCTTCGGCCAGGCCCGCGACGCCGTCTTCGCTTTGCAGATACAGTAAGCCCTCGGCGGTAATCACTTGGCCTTTGCCCACGCTGCGATCGCGCCATTGGACCACCCCGCCGGCGAAATCCATGCAAGTCAAAATGCGGCCGGAGTAGCCGTAGAGATTTCCGTCGATCAGCACCGACGTCGCGTAGTGGTTGCGCATCTCACGGTTGAAGTAGACTTCGCTCGCTTTCGAGCCGCCGGCGCCGTCGGGCGATATATCGAGCAAGGCGCAGCCCGTACCATAGTCGCTCGACAAGAACACTTTGTTGCCGCTGACGATCGGCGTTGCCGTGTTAGCCGTGCCGTTAGAGACATTCGTATAGCGCCATAACAGCTTGCCGTCGGAGGCCCGGACGCCGATGCCGGCTGACCCGGTGAGCAATACGTACTGCGGCACGCCTCCCAGTGTGGCCGACACCGCCGAGGAATAGCCGGCCCTGTCGCCCGCGGATTTCCAGATCACGCTTCCGTCCGACTTGTTGAGCGCGACGACGCCAGCGGCCCTGCCCCCAGGCGTGGCGATCAAGCGATCACCATCGATCAGCGGCGACTCGCTGATGCCCCAGCTGATGTTCCTCGCGCCGAACTCGCCAAGCAGATCGAGGTGCCAAGCTATCTTGCCGGAAGCGGCCTCCGCGCAGATCAGATTGCCGTTACCGGAGATGGCGTAGACTCGGCCGTTGTCCACGGTCGGCGTGCCGCGAGGGCCGTTGCCGCGACCGTCCATGTACTGCCGGCCATTCTCGACTTCCCACAACTTCGAACCGTTCGCCGTATCGAGCGCCATCAGGAACTGGCGGCCGTTACTTTGGCCTTGGGTGTAAAGCTTGCCGCCGTCAACGGCGAAGGAAGAATAGCCCGCCCCCAATCCGGTTGCTGTCCAAATGCGATTCGGCCCCGCCTGAGGCCAGCGCTTCAGCAGACCCATCTCCGCGGACTTGCCGTCGCGCGCGGGTCCACGCCATTGCGGCCAGTTAGCTGCATCCAGAGCGGAAGAAAAGAGAACGAGCGGAAGCGGCTTGAGAAAGGACCGGCGATCCATGAGCGTCAGTATAGCCAAGGCCCTTCGGCCTAACTCTATTCGCGGACTGCCTGGCCTTCGAAGTATTCGCTATGCACCGCAAAGCCGAGCGAGCGGTAAAGCTCGAAGGCCCCGGCATTGCCAACGGCTACGTTGAGACAGATCGTCTTAACGCCGGCTCCGACGAGTTCGTTCAAGACAGCTGTCGTCGCCTGGCGGGCATGGCCGCGGCGGCGCATGTCGCGGCGCGTGTAGATATTGCCGACTCCCGCCACGCCTTCTTCCGGCGCGAAGACGTGCGTTCCGGCGGCAGCCGCGAAACCTTCGTCCACTGGCGCGGCATAGTAAACGCCCTGATTCATCATCGGGTCGAGAAAAAACTCCGGGGCTTCTCCGCTGGCGGCGCCGTCTGCGTAGAGAGCTCTCAGCTGCGGTAAATCGTCCGGCGACAAATGCACTGCCGCCGAAGGGGCGGGCCGGAAGCGTGCAAGATCGAGTTGCATGCGCAGCATGCGTTTCGGTTGCTCGATCCGGTAGCCCGCCGCGCGGAGCAGTTGCAGCGTGGGCTGGCGGATGGAGATGTAGAAGCTTAGCTCGTCCCGCAGTTCGGCAATGGTCTCTTGCACGGCGTCAAAATCGCCAGAATCCAAGAAGATCGAAAATCCAAAGCCGCGATAAAGTAACACGGCGCAACGGCCGGTATCGTCTGGAGCGTACCACTCGGCGTGAACGCTGTGTTCCGGCGTCAGATCGGCTAAGGCATAGAGCGACCAGGCCGGGTCGCGTTGCAAGACGGGTCGTACCAGCCCAAGGTCGTAGATGCGCGGCACGCTACAGCGGCCGCCTCAGCAGGCGCGCACGCTGGGCGGCCTCAAACGCGTCGACGGCCACGCTGCGGGCCTCGCGGCCGCGGGCGATGACCGCTTTGCTCAAGCGCACGCCTTCGCCCGCGTCGTCCGCGATGCGCTTGCGCAACTCGCGTCCTTCCATGGGAGCGAGCGCCAATCCCACGGCGGCGCCGACAGCAACGCCAATCAATAGAAATGCGAACTCCGTATCACGCATGGTCTGCAATCTCGCTACTCGATGAACGCCGCGTCAAACGCGCGACCCGAGGGACGGAAGTCCACTCGCTTCACGAATGCGCAGGCTTCTTTTGCTCCCGCTTCACGATCCATGCCGCTGTCTTCCCACTCGATGGATAGCGGGCCTTCATATTTCAAGTGATTCAAGGCGCGAATGATCTCTTCAAAATTCACTCCGCCGTGGCCAAGCGAGCGGAAGTCCCAGCCGCGCCGCGGATCGCCGAAGTTCAAGTGCGAACCCAAGATGCCGCTCCTGCCGTCCAACTGCCGCGCCGCATCCTTCATGTGCACGTGATAGATGCGATCGGGAAACTCCCGCAGAAAAGCCACAGGATCGACGAATTGCCAATGCAGGTGGCTGGGGTCGAAGTTGAAGCCGAAAGCCTCGCGATTGCCGATCGCGTCTAGCGCCCGCTTCGCGGTGTAGATGTCGAAGGCGATCTCGGTGGGATGAACTTCTAAGCCAAAGCGTACGCCGCACTCATCAAAGATGTCCAAGATCGGATTCCACATCTCGGCGAAATAGGCAAAGCCTTCGTTGATCTGGGCATCGCTCACCGGAGGGAAGCTATAGAGCATGTGCCAGATCGAGGACCCTGTGAAACCGTTGGCTACTTTGAGTCCAAGATTTTTCGCTGCCCGCGCCGTGTTCTTCATGGCCTCAATGGCCCACTCGCGCTTTTTCTCGGCGTCGCCGGCACAGTCCGCCGGGGCAAAGCCGTCCGATCGGGAATCGTTGTTGGGGTCGCAGACAAGTTGGCCGGCGAGGTGATTCGAAATCGCGAAAAGTTGCAGATTGTGCTTCTGCAGAATCGCTTTCTGTCGGGCGCAGTAGTCGAGATCGTCGGCCGCTTTGGCCACGTCCATGTGGTCGCCCCAACAAGCGAGTTCCAGCCCGTCGAAGCCCCATTCGGCGGCCTTCTCCGCTAAGGTCTCCAAGGGCAGATCCGCCCACTGTCCAGTGAAAAGGGTTACGGGTCGACTCATCGCTGTTCCTTGCTCCTGCGCCGCGGTCTTCGCGTCCGCAAACGACCAACCGAGGGTAGCAAAATTGGCCTCCGGGTCTCACGGGTTGGCTGCTGAACTAAGGAATTCCTCCGATGTACTAGGTAAACCGAAGTACGGGCTCATCTTGACTCGGGTTTAGCTTCGGCAGAACAATGACTTACAGGGTGTTCGGATAGTCGTCTCGCCCCCTGAGGCATCCAAGAACCCAGGCCGATGCCCGCGCTGACTATACAAAACACGGACCGCGGATCGGCCGCCGGCATTTGGACGGCCCTTGTCGGCGCGGCGGCGGTTTATGCCGTCTATGCCATGCTGCCTGGCGCCGGCGCAGTGAACTGGTCGGCCGTGACGGTGTTGCTGCTGATCGCCTGCATGGCTACCCGGCTGCGCTTGGAGCTGCCGGCCGTGGAAGGCGTCTTCTCACTGGCGTTTGTCTTCAGCTTTTCTGCCATTGCCGTGCTGCCTGCCTTTTGGGCGTTTGCGGTCATCGCTTCCGTCGAAGCGTTCGACTATCTGTTGGCTGATGACAGCGCCGAGACGCCGGCCGGCCGGCGACTGCTGGAAGTTCTGTTCCGCGTCTCGGTCACTGCTGTTTGCGTGCCGGCGGCCGCCGCTCTGCTTACGCTCTACCGCTCGGGCGAAGGAGTATCGTTGGGACTGGCGCTGGGCCTCGGCGCTGTTGCCTACTTCTTAATCCAGAGCACGCTACGCTCCATCCAAATCGGCATTCAGCAATCGCGCAACCCGTGGGATGTTTGGCGCCATCGTTTCTTTTGGACAAGCCCGATCTATTTGCTTGCGCCGTTTGGCATTGTCGTTACCGGGCTGCTGCTGGAACCGCGCAGTTTTTGGGACAGCGTGCTGGGCATTGTCGTAATCGGCGGCGCTTACTTTTATCTGCGCAATTACTTTCCGCAACTGCACGATCGCGAAGACCGAGCGCAGAGCCTCGCCGACATTCGCCAACGCGCGCTCGAAACGCTGGCTGTGGCCATTGAGGCCAAAGACGGCAGCACCGCGGGTCACTTGCGCCGCGTAAAGCTGCTGGCCACGCAGTTGGGCCGCAAGAAGGGCTGTACGCCGGAAGAGATCCGCACGTTGCAGCTGGCTGCCGTGCTGCACGACGTCGGCAAAGTCGGCGTGCCCGATTACATATTGCAGAAGCCGAGCCGGCTGGATGACCGGGAGTTCCAGACGATCGCCACGCATGCGGCCATCGGCGCGGATATCGTGTCGGCTATGGACTTCCCGGAACCTGTCGACGAAGTGGTGCTATGCCACCACGAGCACTGGGACGGATCGGGCTACCCGCGCGGGCTGACGGGCGAGAATATTCCGCCCCTGGCTCGCATCCTGACCGTGGTCGATTGTTTCGATGCGTTGATCAGCGACCGTCCTTACCGCAAAGCGATGTCCATGGAGAAGGCCATCGAGCTGATGCAACGGCAGCGCGGGACGATCTTCGATCCGCAGATTCTTGACCTGTTTCTCGGCGAATTGCCATCGCACATGGATCAGCTCGTTGTGGAACTGGCGGCCGACCGAGAGGCGGCCCGGGTGGCGGCGGAGAACGCACCCAAAGTGAAGCAGAACTGGGTTCACGACGAGGTCGACATCATTGCTTCGTCGCGCATTAAGACGCTACAGAAGCTGAGCCGGCGGCCCGACCATTTGGCGGCGTTCTATGAAGTGCTCAGCGTGTTGGGTGCGGACCTGCACTTCGAGAGGACCTTCCAGGAAGCGTTGCGCATCATCGCGCAAGAATGCGGCGCGCGGACTGCGGCGCTGTTCGTCCACAGCCCGAAGAAGGGCAAGTTCTTGCTGCAAGCGTCGTCGGGACTGCCCGCGCACTGCACTGGCCGTTTGTGGCTTTCGGCTGCCACTGGCGTGATAGGCGAAGCGGTCGCAACCAAGGCGCCGGCGGTGGGCGACAAGCCTCCGGTCGGCGAAGGCGAGGAGCCTCGCTACTTCGAGTTCGCGCGCTGCACGTTGGCCGTTCCGCTGATTGTGCAAGAGCGCATCGTCGGCATGCTGCTGGTCTGCGCCGAACGGCCTGACGCTTTCGATCCGGATCAAACGCTGTTCCTTTCGCTGCTGGCCGAGAAGATGTCGTCGACGCTGGTCGCTTCACAACAGTTGCGCAAGATTCACATCGATGCGAATACCGATACCGTTACGTCATTGCCCAACGCGCGGGCGTCGTTCTTACGCCTGGAGCAGGAGTTAAACCGCGCGCGACGGCAGGAGCAGACCATCGGCGTACTCTTTATGGATCTAGACGGATTGAAGCCCGTCAACGACTCCTACGGCCACGCCGCGGGCGATCGTCTGCTGGCGGCGACGGCGGCCCGGCTGCGGCAGTCGCTGCGCAGTTACGACTTCGTCGGCCGGATTGGCGGCGATGAATTTCTGGCCATTTTGCCGGGCATCAAGGCCGACGACATGGAGAAATCCGTCGAGCACATGAAGAAGATGATCTCGGAGTCGCCCGTGGAGCTGGGCCCTGGCATCCAAGTACGGCCGATGATCAGCGTGGGCTCGGCGCTGTTCCCGGAAGACGCGGCAGACCCGGATGATCTGATTTACCTCAGCGACCAGCGCATGTACGACGACAAGGAGCGCAGGCGGCTCAAACCGATAGATCCGAGGCTGACGGCGGCGCCGGTTAAGGCGAAAGCGACGACGGTTGGGGATTAGCCACGCCTCGGCGACACGTCAATCCGGCGGAGCGAGCGCAACAGAGCCACGACCGTGAGGGTGATTCCGAGTGGGTCCGGGCAATAGCGCGACGGGTGCGAGGCTCATCGAGCGCTAAGCCTCGATCCTGTTCTTCCGAATTCGTTAGGGATGCCAGCGCCGAAACGCTCCCTCACGGTCGCGTCTCTGTTGCGCTGGTTCAGGCGGCTTCTACGGGTATGGATTTTGGCAACAGGTAGAGCGTCTGCGAGAATTCAATTCGTCTAGCCTAACGCAGCGGAACCGCACTGTTGACCCTAGATAAGCGGGTTGACTCGCCTTAGTCAGAGTGGTACAAACCTACGTATGCGTGTAGTACTCCCGGTATTCCTTGCCCTTCTCGTTGTTGGTCCGGTTTCGGCAGCGAATATCCTGGTTAATCCTGGGTTTGAATCAGGCGTTCTCAGCCCCTGGTACAACGACGAAGATCTTGGAGCCGTCGAGCCGTGGAATGTGACGAGCACGGATGCGCAGTCGGGCGCCTTCAGCGCCACGAATGCCGGTAATTCGTCGATTCGGCAGGACTTCGCGGCAATCGCCGCCGCTTCGATTACGGAAGTGTCGTTGTGGATTAAGCAGCCCGACGGATTGGGTTTTGCCGCCACTTACTTCTATAGCGACGGCACCTTCGAGGATGGGGATTCTCAAATCCTCTCTGGGAGCGATTGGGAGTTTTTCGACCTGACTTCGGAGTTGAACGCGGCCAAGCAACTCACGGGCCTCGCGATCTTTGGTTACGACAGCACGGGTACCACCGCTGATCGCACGTTCCTCGACAATGTCTTGATTGATGCACCGAACGGAACGACGGTGCCGGAGCCGTCGTCGATCCTGCTGCTCTCGCTCGGCGTCGCTGCGTTTGCTCTCGTGCGTAGACGGCGCACCGGAGTTCGCTAACTCATCGAATAGAGCACGTCTCCTCAAGTTCCGGGCTGTCTCGCAAGCAGCGGCCTCTAGCTGATCGAAATCCGAACTATCGGCGGCCGGAAACGTTCCCCTCGAATAGTTGGTCTCCCCGTCAGTTCGCTTCCTGCGTACGCCAAGGAGAAGGCCATGCTCGCCTCAATTGCCTACGGCCTGACGATTCTACTGGCCGTCGGCATCATCGTCATCGGACTGCGCTTCTTTCTCTTTCCGGTTTCCTCCGCCGCCGGCTACGGCATTACGGTCCGCGACGGCCGCAACGCCTATCTGCCGGTCAAGGGTCTTCGCGATCTCACCTACGGCGTGCTTGGCCTAGTCTTGCTTGCAGTCGCCGGAGCGCGCCCCATGGGTTGGTTTATGGCGATCGCGGCTATCGTACCAATCGGCGACACGCTCATAGTCCTGCGACACGGCGGCAAGAAGTCCATCGCTTTCGGCGTGCATCTCGCTACCGCAGCCGCAATGCTGGTCGCGGCCGCCCTGCTGTTCGCTCTCTAGAGAAGGGATCGGCTTACTCTGAATTGGCTCTCACCCGTCCCGATGAAGGCGGCAAAGAATTCAGCCAATCGAACCCTGGATCTCCGCTAGGGAGCGGGCGGTCTTGGCTTGGATCGTGTAGCCGTAGCGGCGTTGCGGATCTTCGTCGCGGGTGAGGATGTAGCCGTCCTTGCCGAAGATGCGGTCGAGCGCGGCCGTCAGGCCGGGCTTCAAGGCAGCCTCGGTGGCGTCGTCGTTGGGGAAGTTCAACCGATCATTAACCGCTACGCTCCAGCGGGCGCCCTGCGGGATTAAATTCGCGGGCCACTCCTTTTCTCCGGTAAGACGTACCGAAAGCGCTAGGTGCCGCTTCATCGCTTCGATGAAGCGCTCTTCAATGGAGCCTGACAGCCCCTTGCGCGTCTGCACAAGCAGGCCCGGGCCGGGCACGTTGGTGTCGAGAGAAAAATGGTCGCGTTTGCCGGCCATCATGACGCGCGGCCCGCGGGCCATGTGCGCGTAGTCGGCGAGGTCGACCCAGTCTTCGGGCGCGTCGGTCTCCTGGCGCCAGCGGTCAAACACGGTCAAGAGCGGGTCGACTGAGTACTTCTCAGGGGCCTCGACTTGGACCTTCCAGTCGATGCGTTGCAGATCGTTTGCCATGGTTCCCAACCGTTACGCGTGGCTGTAGACGCCTTGCGCAGCCTCAATAAACAGCGTCGCTTCTTCCACGCGCGAACGAGCAGCGGCGGCCGCTTCCTCCGAGCTCTCTTCTACCGAGCGGAAGAAGTTATCCGCAAACGGCTTGGAGAAAACGCCGGTATCGTAGAACAGTTTGCGGAACTCCGTGACGGTATCGTACTGGTCCGACAGGAGGAGACCCTTGGTGAACAAAACCGCATCGGCGGCCTTCATCTGCGCCTGCAGCGCCTTCGCTGCCGCTTCGCCCGCGTTGCCCTGCTCTAGCGCAATCGTCGCCTCAAAGTGCAAACGGTCCGCATCGTTCAGCAGGAACTCTGCTTGGTCCACGACTGCGCCCGCGCATTCGCCGACGCCCACGCTCTTCTGGTAAGCCCAGGTCTGCCTATTGTCGGAGTACAACTCGTCGCTCTCTTCCATCGCCGGCAGTTCGGCAAGGTCGGCGATTTCGTCTTTCAGGCGGGTCTTGCCGACGCGCTCGATCACCTCAGAGAACGTCTCATTGCCCTGCTTCTCTCGATCATAAAAGCTCACCAAACGACGAACGGTGTCGGGTACGCGCTTCGCCGGAACCTTGCCGATCGCCAAGCCGTACTTCTCGGCATTGGCCTTGGTCGTTCCTCCCGGAACGACCTGGAAGACCGGCGCGGAGTTCTGTCCCTTGCGCTGCACCGAACCGAAGAAGCCGAGGTCTGCGACGTGGTGCTGTCCGCAGGAGTTGAAGCAGCCGGAGATCTTGATGCTCAAATCGTCGCGATCGCCGATGTCGCTCATGCCGTTCGAGAACTTCTCATGCAGCACGGCGGCCAGTCCGCGTGAGGACGAGATGCCCAACTTACAAGAAT
>CAZYOX010000074.1:0-13918 GCA_964649285.1 uncultured Bryobacterales bacterium
TGGCCGTCTCGTTGGTGGGGAGGCCGGGCGTTCCTCTCGGGGCGTTCGGCCTTCTTCCTCTTGGACCTTCCGAGAAACTGCGGTCCCAGCCAAACGAGCCGCGGCGGTGACGGGGAGAAGACTCCCTAGGACTGTTTTAATGCTACTCCGGCGCCCGCTTGGTAGCGGCGTCGCAACCTACGCTCCCAAAAGCCCCCTGGAAACAGTTCGCCCAACGATCAGCGGTCAATCCGAAGCCCCGCGCTACGTTCGTCCTACGCCAAGGCTTGCCGAACCCTCTTTGGTGACGTCCTTTGCGGAGGTGTAACACCGCGGCATAGCAACCAATCTGCAGGGTGACCGGAGGAGAAACAGTGCGATACCTACTTGCTTGGCTACTCGGAGTTCCGGGAATTGTGATCCTCGCTTGGTGGCTGCTTTCCTAATCTTGCCTCAGCGGTGTTCGGGGTTCTCGAAATCGGAATGACAACCAGCATCCCATAAAGTGCGTTGATTGCCGTGCGCGGGCACGCCGCCCGCCTCGCTGAGCATGCGAGCGAAGTGCATCAGATTCCAGGCCATGAATGTGGCATTGCGATTGGTGAAGTCATTCTCCGGCCCGCCGCTGCCAGGGTCGAGATAGCTTGGGCCCGGTCCGGCTTCGCCGACCCAGCCAGCGTCAGCTTGAGGCGGGATGGTGCAGCCGATGTGCTGCAGGCTATAGAGAATATTCATGGCGCAGTGCTTAGCGCCGTCTTCGTTGCCAGTGACGATGCAGCCGCCTACTTTTCCGTAGTAGGCATATTGCCCTTGCTTATTTAGTTCGGCGGAATTTCCGTACAGGCGTTCTATCAGTTGAGTGCAAACGCTCGACTTGTCGCCGAGCCATATTGGCGTGCCGACGACAAGAATTTCGGCGGCTTGGACTTTCTCATAGAGTTCGGGCCAGGCATCGATCTGCCAACCGTCCTCAGTCATATCGGGCTGCACGCCGTGGGCTATCGGATAGTCGACGGGCCGCAGGATCTCGACGGAGACTCCGCTCTTGCGCATGATCTCCGCTGGAATCTCCATCAGGCCGCGCGTATTGCTGCGCGCAGGACTCTTCTTCAGGGTGCAGTTGAGAAAGAGGGCTGTGAGGCCGGAGAAATCCCATTGGTTTTGGGTGCAGAGTTCCTCTTGTTGTCTGGTGAGGGGCATGGCGGGTTATCTAGTAGTTCCCGCCAAGACGAAAATCGTTACGCGAAAGTCTAAGGCTGTCTGGCTGCGTCACTGCGAGCGATTGATTCGGTTCTGCGAAGAACGATAGCGCCGGTAACCGATCACCGCAACAACAACCGCAGCGACGAGGAATACCCAGCCAGCGATGTGATAGGCCAGGCTCCAAGGTCCCGCCTCCGGATGCAACCCTGGCAAATGAATAAAGGTGATGCCGACGACGAATAGCGCTAGGGAGGTACGGACGTAGGCCAGCAGCGTCCTTTCGTTGGCCAAGACGGTTCGTTCGACTGCCAGTCGATCGCGTATATCCGACTCGTCGCGACGACTTTCTCCTTGTTTCTCTGGCTCCGGATATTGGTGGTTCACAACCTCCCCCTTGGAGTCACCATCCTCGTTGCGGCATTAGGCGCAAGCGTGCCTGTGCGACCGGTCAGGGGCGACTGGCTTCATGCGGAGCGAAGCGCATGGTGCGCTCCTCGCCGGTTCCGTCCAGGTAGGTGAGCGCGAGGTCGCCGGCCACGATACCAAACCTGGTCACCGCTTCGAGATTCGTCAGGTAGCGCGTTTCCACTTCCATTTGCATCTCAGGACAGGCCATGCGCGTGCTGATGATCGGTCCAATCACGATGACGCCGGGCTCCTCGCCGGCTTCGACGGGGCCAGTGTAACTGTTGCAGCCTGAGCGTCCGGCAAAGCTGCCTTCTGTGTAAGTCAAAGTAATCAGCGGCTCCGCGGGCGCGGGATCCCCTTCGTCCCAAGACCTCAGGGACCATTGCGTCTCATCAAGGGTTTCGAGCGCCGGCGGCTCCTCCGTGTGCGACGCGCAGGCGAAGCACAACAGAACAAGGCTCATCATCGCGATTCGGCGCATATTGGGACGCTCCTTCCCTCATTCAAGCACGGCGTCCCGCGTTGAGGGTTGGACAGAAGCGCTAGTCGAATCTGAGCGCCTCGGTTGGATTCACGGTGGACGCGCGGCGCGCTGGAATGAGGGCCGCTGCCAAATTCGTCAGCGCCATCATCAATGCCGCGGCGGTAACCGTGGCAGGATCTGTCGGTTCGACATCGTAGAGTTGCGATTCGATAAGCCGCCCCAACAAAAGAATGCAGGGCAGAGCGATGCCGATGCCGATCCCCGTCATCAGCAACGCATCGCAGCGACCACGAAGGACATAATTGCTCGTCTTTGAGGCCATCGTCGGCGCCGGCGATTAGGTGACAGTGGATGTCGACGAAGTCGGCGACGTCCATCCAAGAAGGAAGCACATCGAAATAGATCTACGCGGAAAAGCTACATCTGAATAGGCGTCGGCGTGAAACAGAGGATGAACAGGATTAGCATCACCACGGCAATGCGCCGGCGGCGCGGATCCAAGGGCTCATGATCGTTGATTGTCGGCGGGTGTTTGACGCCCATGAGCCAAAGCAATACGAGGAAGATCATGTAGCTGTAGTTGCCCGAGAAGGTCACTAGGGCAAGCAAGCCGAAGACGGCGCCGGAGACGTAATGACTCTTGCGGCCAAACACAGAGTGCACGACATGACCACCGTCGAGCTGCCCGATGGGCAAGAGGTTCAGCGCGGTGACGAACATGCCGACCCAGCCGGCGAAGGCCATTGGATGGGTGACCAGATCGTAACCTTCAGGAATCGGCCCGAAGACCCACCAACTCATGGCCTTGAAGATCAGCGGCTCGCCGAGATGGATGCCCTGGCTCATCGAAGACAGCAGTTGTAATTTCGACATCGCAATGCCGGCGAGCGTAATGGGCAAGGCGACAACGAGGCCGGCGACGGGGCCGGCGGCGGCGATATCGAAAAGCGCGCGGCGATTCGGAATATACGGCGACATGCGGATAACGGCGCCAAAGGTTCCGAACAAGGTCTGCGGAAAGGGCGAGGGTATGAAATACGGCAGGCTAGCTGGCACGCGATGCTTCTTGGCGGCGAAGTAGTGTCCGAACTCGTGAAAAGTTAGGATGGTCATCAAGCAGGCGGAATACTGCCAGCCATGAAGCCAAGTGGTAGTGAGAACCGTCGCTATGTAGAGGACGACGTGCAGCCAGACCTTCTGGCGCGGTTGCTGGGGCAGCGGTCTATACGCCTGTTGTTCAGGGACGCGGTACTGTCGGTAGTCCGATCGCGAGACCGGCGGCTGGAGCGGAGAAGAATCCATGCGGCTGCTCTCTTCATTCTATGCGGCTGACGCACAGAACCCCGGAGATTAGCGGCGCTCGAAATCTTCCGGAGGACTGGTGAGCTTCTCGATGACGGCCTTTTCGAGCGAAAAGCCAATGCGGTAGACGCCGTCTTGACGAGGGCGGCAGTGCTCGACGATCACTTTGCCGGAGATGCTGACGAGTCCCTCTTCACCGGAAATTTCGCCGCTGACAGCGACTTCGCTGCCGACGGGGAGTTGCGACAGCACTTCGACGCCGAGGCCTTTATCGGAGTAGTCCACGAGCCGGGCGCCCAGTAGTCGGCCTTGATAGTCGAGACGCAGGCGCCGCGCGTGGAACTCAGGGCTGCGCGGATTCATGCGGCGCTCGCCGTCGGCAGCGTCGTAGGGAGTATCGGCCCGGGGCTCGTCGTCGAAGAGAGTGGCTAGATTGTCTGCCGGGGAATCTTCCGCCGGAGGCAGCGGCATGTCCACCGCTGGGAATGTGGCCAGAGTGTCATCGGACTCCTGCTCGCCGAATACCGCTGCAAAGTCCCGCCGCCACTCAGGTTCATCGGGACGGCTGATCACTTGAGCTTCCGCTGGCGGCTCGGTCTGGACGGCGTCGATGTCAGCGACGAGCCAGCGTTCCGGACTTGCGCTCAAGGCGTCTAAGGTCGCTACCCTGGCCGATACGAATTCGCGGGGGCCGCCTGCTTCAGACCAAAGGCTCAGTTGCACGCAGGAGACGTGAAGACCATAGCGCCCCTGCAGCCACAGAATGGTTCGCAAGGCGCTTTCGTCGAAGGACTCTGCAACCAGCACAACGCCTTGCGCGCGATTGAGGCGATTCAGAGGTTCGCGCAGAAAAGCGGTAAGCTCGGTGCGATCGACAAGCACGGCACGAGCCAAGATATCGTTCGGGCTGAGGCTGGCGATTTGGCTGGCCTGCGTGAGCGCCGCGGCCAAATCGGGACGCTGGCCGCCTTTTTGGGAGGCAATGACGTGAACGCGTCCATCGGGATCGACGGCAAGAGGGTTGTTGCCCGAGGCGACGGCGAGGAGTTCCAGTCCGGCCTCGGCAAACAGCGCCCGCGGCGAATGGGCAAGAAAATCGTTAAAGACGTATTCGTCGAAGAACGATTTGAGGCGCAACTCGGCCTCGCGCTCAAGCGGCGCGAAGGTCTTTGCGCTGGGGTCAAGTCGCAGCATTCGGACGGGCCTAGCCGCTTATTATCAGAAGCAAGCCAGGCGCCGTTGCGGGGGAACGCTAACGTGCTGAAAACATTACCACCAACCAGCTAACCCGTCCACACGACCAGGGCCCTCCGCGCAGCAAACCCTGCAGGAGCCTTCCGGGTTAAGGCTATTGGATGGTCAGCATCCGGTCAATTGCGGCCTGAGCTCTTTGGCGTGTCTCCGCGTCGATCTCCACCTCGACGCGGTCATGCCGTAGCGAATCAAGCAGCTTTTCCATCGTATTCATCTTCATGTAGGCGCACACGGCTTCCGGATGTACGGGGTAGAACTTCTTCTGGGGAAGCTCTTTACGCAAGCGGTACAACATACCGGATTCGGTACCCACGATGAACTCATTGACAGGCGACGACGCGGCGTGGTGAATCATCTGCTCAGTCGAGAGATAGTAGGCGTTCTGAAATTCCGATTCGCCAGCCATGATCTTTGCCAGGCAATTTGAAGCGCAGCCGCACTCGGGGTGGATGAGTATCTCCGCCTCCGGGTAACGATCGAGGGCTTCTTCCAGGGCGAACTCGCCGATCTTTGCGTGGACGTGGCAAGCTCCGTCGTAGAGATCCACCAGATCGGGATCGATGCCGCTTTGCGCCAAGGAGACTGCGCCTAGGTATTTATCTGGCAAAAAAAGCATGCGACGGCCCGGATGATGGGCGGCGGCATGCGAGACAACTTGGGCAGCATTGCGCGACGTGCAAATGTAATCGCTCATCGCCTTGGTCTTGGCGTCGGTGTTGACGTAGCTAATGATCAGCCCGTCTGGATTGTGTTCCTTCCAGGCGCGAATCCGAGCATGGTCGATTGAGGCGACCAACGAGCAGCCGGGTTGATCGGGCATGTAGACCTTGACCTCGTCGCCGACGATGGTCTTGGCGGTCTCGCCCATAAACCAAACGCCGCAGAAGTCCACCCGGGGTTTGGACTGCTCGCTGACATATTTACTGAGGCCTAAGGAGTCCCCAACGGTTTCGGCAATCTCTTGCAACTCGGGGTATTGATAATTGTGAGCGACGATTACAGAGCCTTTCTGAGCCGCGAGGCTCTTCACTTCCCTGCCCTGTTCGACCAATTGGCGAACGAAGTCGTGCGTATAGCGATCCGGGTAGAGATCGCCGGCAAAGCGATTGAAGCGGTCGTACCAACCGTCGAATGAAATCGAACTGTCCATGAGGCTTGTCGCCGTAGTTTCTCTATACCTGGAAGGAGCGTCCGCAGCCGCAACTCTTCTGGGCGTTAGGGTTGATGAATCGGAAGGCTTGCTCCAGTATGGTCTCTTCGTAGTCGAGAATCATGCCATCGAGGTATTTGTAGCTTTTGGGATCGACAAAGAGTTTTACGCCGTCCACTTCGATGACCGTGTCGGTGTCGCGCGAATCCGTCTCGTACTTGAACTTGTAGCTCAAGCCTGAGCAGCCTCCGCCCACGATGCCGAGACGCATGGCCTTCTTGTCGTTGTCCGTCAGCATTTTGCGTATCTTGCCGACGGCGCTTGGGGTGACCTGAATCACGTTCTTATTATAAAGGTCTACGGCCCCGAGTACGGGATATGCCGGTCTGGAGGGCAGCGGCAAGTTGATCGGGCCGCTGGGAGCCGATCATCAGGGTCCGGCCGTTGGCAAGCGTAAGCAGGACGCCGCGATTGCCGGAGACGTTGAAGGCTCTGACCGGGATGCCGCGAACTCCCCAGCCGCCGTATTCGAGAAGCGGCCGGTAGCGTTTCGCCTGGGCCTTGGCGATCTGGCTGTAGGGAATCATCCGCTCGGGCCAAAGCACCTTGAAGCGGATGTAGAGACCCTCGGGGCGGACTTCGGTAACGAGGGTCATCGACAGCAACCAGACCCAGACGGCAACGGGAAAAGCGACAGCCAGCCACGCGCCGCGGTTGTGGATATCACTGAAGTCGATCGCCCAGGCGGCTGCCAACGTCGCGCCGGCCATCAGCAGCATCAACCAGGGCTGGCGAAAGCGTTGCTCCTCGCGAAACGTCATCACCGAGCCAATATACGCCGCGGCGGGTCATGACTTCCGCTGGAGGTCGATAGAATAGCGGTAGTTTGCCGATACTCGACCGCATGAAGCGTCCGCTGGAGGATCTGCGGATCTCCGTCACGGATCGCTGCAATTTCCGCTGCACGTACTGCATGCCGCTGGACGAGTATCCGTGGATCAGACGCGAGCAGATACTCACGTTCGAGGAGATTGCCCGTACGGCGCGCGTCTTTGCGGGACTCGGCGTCAAGAAACTGCGCATCACCGGGGGCGAGCCGCTGGTGCGCAAGGGCTTGCCGGAACTGGTGGGGCAACTCGCGGCGATACCAGGAATCGAAGACATTGCCCTGACCACGAACGCTTCTCGGCTCGTTGAGTTGGCGCAGCCGCTCAAAGACGCCGGGTTGAAGCGCATGACGATCAGCATCGATTCGTTGCTGCCCGATCGGTTCCGCCGCATTACGCAGCGCGCCAATCTACAGCCCGTGTTGGAGGGCATTGAAGCCGCGCGCCAAGCTGGCTTTGGGCCCCTCAAGTTCAATGCAGTGATCGAACGCGGCGTGAACGAAGACGAGATTCTCGATTTAGCGGAGTTCGCCCGGACGCATGGGGACGAAATGCGCTTCATCGAGTACATGGATGTCGGCAATGCGAACGCCTGGAGCTCAGAAAAGCTTGTCAGCCGGCGGGAAATCCTAGAAGTTCTGCGCTCGCGCTACGATCTCGTGGAGCGAGCGGGACGCGGATCGCGGCCATCCGAAGACTTCGTTTTCGCCGATGGAGGCGGCGGGGTGGGCGTGATCGCCTCCGTAACCGAGCCTTTCTGCGGAGCGTGCAGCCGGGTGCGATTAACGGCTGATGGCCAGATCGTCACTTGTCTGTTTTCGGATGTGGGCGTCGATCTGAAAGGCCGGCTGCGGTCCGGCGAGACGGACGAACAGTTGCGCCAGTTCATCACGGGCATCTGGCAGAAGCGGACAGACCGCTATTCGGAGACGCGCCTGATCCAAATGAACTCTCCCAGTGGCTACACACCGCAGAATCGTAAGAAGATCGAAATGATTAGCCTGGGAGGCTGATTTTCGGTCTGCCCGCCTGACAGGATGCAAACGTCAAACTTCCTAAGGATGCTTTCGAGAACGACGCTGGCGACAGCGGTCCTACTCCTTGCGGCGCAAGCGCAAGCCGAGCAGGTCTTTCTGCTGACGACGGGTTACAGCCTCGTCGCCGAGCGGCATGAGCGCATCGGCGATCGAACGCGGCTGCACTCTTCGGACGGAGGCGTGACCGAACTGCCGACGGCGCTCATCGCCAAAATCGAAGAACGGGCGTCGATCCCATCGCCCGCGACGGTGGCGCAACCGGAACCGTCGGAGCCGCCCAGCGAACCGGTAATCGAAGACATCGTCGCGGCAGAGTCGGCGACCAATCGCCTGCATCCGGAGTTGCTCTACAGCCTCATCGCCGCCGAATCGAACTTCAACCCGAAGGCGCTTTCGGCCAAGGGCGCCATCGGACTAATGCAGCTCATGCCCGGAACGGCGGCTGAACTCCAGGTGAACCCGCACGATCCAGCGGAGAACGTGCAGGGCGGCGCACAATATTTGCGCTTGCTACTGAATAAGTACGCAGGCTCTAAGGATCAACTCGTGAGGGCCATCGCCGCGTACAATGCCGGTCCTGCGGCGGTGGACCGTTACAACGGAATTCCGCCTTACGCCGAAACGCAGAATTTCGTGAGCCGCGTGCTCAAGCGGTTCCTGGCGCTGGCGGGTCCGAAGCCTCGCTAGTCTGATAGTCCGTCAACAAGACGCGAACCGATTCAGGAGCCTCGGCGGTGACGAGTACGCCCGCCGGTTCATCCTTGCGGTCTAGAACTCGCGCGTGCGTGTAAAGGAAGCTGAGCCGCTCGCCTTGGTCGTGGCCAAAGCGGTAGGCCACCTGCCGCAGCGGATCGGCGGGAAGACAGTCTTCGATCGCTTGGCGGAGTTCCTCGAACCCTTGGCGCGTAACCGCCGAAATCGCGACAACCGCCGCTCTTCCGCCTGCACCGCGCTCGGCTTCTAGGATGGCGTTGGCTTCGGCGTCGCTGATGAGGTCGGTCTTGTTGAGCACGAGGATCTGCGGCGTCTCGGAGGCCTCAAGTTCCTTCAATAGGTTGTCCACCTCGCGCATCTGCTCACGTCTGCCAGGCGAGCTGATGTCCACAACATGCAGAATCATCGACGCCTCGGTGACTTCTTCCAAAGTCGCGCGAAAGGCTTGGACAAGAGTCGTCGGCAAGCCGCGAATGAATCCGACCGTATCAGACATCAGCACGTTACGCTTCGAAGGCAGTTCCAACACGCGAATCGTCGGATCGAGAGTTGCGAACATACGCTTCTCGGCGAGGACGCGCGAATCCGTCAGTGCGTTGAACAGAGTTGACTTTCCGGCATTGGTGTAGCCGGCTAGCGCCACGGTCGCGAGAGGAATGGCGGTGCGCTTCTTGCGCTGCAGCTCGCGCGTCGAGCGCACCTTCTTGAGATTTTCTTCGAGTTTGTCGATGCGTTGGCCGATGCGCCGGCGATCGGTCTCGAGCTGTGTTTCACCGGGACCTCTGGTGCCGATACCGCCGCCGAGTCGAGACATCTGAACGCCGCGGCCGGCCAAGCGCGGAAGCAAATAGTTGAGCTGGGCCAACTCGACTTGCAGTTTGCCTTCGCGCGTGCGTGCATGCCGGGCGAATATGTCGAGGATCAATTGGGTGCGGTCGAGAACGCGGCGATCCAGCGCTTTCTCCAGATTGCGCTGTTGGCTCGGACTGAGGTTCTGGTCGAAGAGTACGAAATCGGCGTCCTGCTGGGCGGCCCAGCCCCTGACTTCCTCGACTTTGCCGCTGCCTATAAGCGTGGCCGGATCGATTTGATCGCGAGCTTGGATCATGGAGCCCACAACTTGCGCTCCGGCGCTATCCGCCAGTTCGGCAAGCTCGGCAAGCGACTCCTGCGCCGTATAAGGCTCCAGCAACGCCTCCGAGGAGTTGGCTGGTTTACGGCCGCGCAGATCGAGGCCGACCAGGACGCAGGTTTCGTTCGTCGCCCGGCTATCGTGGGATCCGCGGTTATTCGGAGTGCTCAAGGGGTGTTGGCTACTCAATCGTCTCGCCGTTCGTCGGCTCCTCTTCGTCGGCATCCGGTCGGGCGGAGCCCGGCCGACGACCCATCACAACGGTCGAGATCGCGTGCTTGAAGATCAACTGTTCCTGGTGGTTGGTCTCGAACACGACGCAATACTTGTCAAAGCCGCGCACTCGACCGGAAAGTTTGACTCCGCTGGTCAAGTAAATAGTTACCGGAACACGTTCCTTTCTGGCGGAGTTTAGGAAAGCGTCCTGTAAGTTCTGGTTAGGCAATGTACACCTCAATCACTATTCGAGCCGCCGACGCCCAAATAGACCAGCAATATCAGTTGTTTACACTCGGCCGACTGCAATGCCGGCTCTCCTGCCAAGACTCGCCCTATCGCGGCGAAGGTCGCCGGATCCCTCCTATGGTACGATGCTCGACAGCGTTTCAAGGTTACGAACCGCGCCGGGCGTTCGTCGTATAGCCGCAAGCGCTCTCAACCGCTAGAATCAACGTGTGCATTTACCTGTAATCCGCCAAATCGGTACCGCGCTCCGCAATTTGAATCCGAACGAGGTTCGCGCTTTGGCGGAGAAGCCCGTGACCTTCGGAGTCCTGGCGGCCGACGAGGCAATAGCCGGGGAGATCTTTCGCTGCTTGATTCCTCGCGACTCCTCGGAGGCGCAGATGCGCAGGGCCGGCAAGCAGATCGTACGCGTAGCGACGGAGGCGGATTTTGCTCGCTGCACGGTCGGATTTGCGGAATCCGGAGTTCCGCACCCGGCGAATTTCTTTCGCTTCGATCCGATGGACCGTAGGGGAAGCGTCGATGCGCTGCTTGAAGACCGCGAAGACTCCGGCGTTCCGCTTGCCAGAGTGTTCCCAGGCCTACGCGACGCGGTAATTGATCGTATTGTGTGGAAAATCTCGAAAGAGAATGCCGTTTTTACCGTGGCTACGGCCGTGCCTAATATCGTCCCCTCGGTGGTGATGATTCCCTGGGCGGCTGGCGAGTTCGCATCGGATACGGCCTTTCTAACGATGAATCAAGTACGTATGGCCTTCTTGATCGCCGCAGCCAGCGACGGAGACATCGGCTATGCCGACCAGAAGGGCCAGATCGGCTCGATCGTTGCCGCGGCGTTCGGTTGGCGCGCCCTTGCCCGCGAACTTGTGGGCAAGATCCCTGCTGGAGGCGGGCTGGTCTCAAAAGGACTCGTCTCGTTCGCCGGAACGTACGTTGTCGGCAAGAGCCTGGAGCGCTACTTCCGCATTGGACGCCGGCTAACGCGCAAGGAAAAGCGTGAGTTCTACGCTGAAGCGTTCGAGAAAGGCCGTTCGGCGGTCGAAAAGATCGTACGGCGCAACCACCCCCAATCGGCCGCCGCTCCTAGCGGCGTTTGACTGCTCACTCGCCCAGCCGCGTCTACCACCGAAGGTATAGACCTGCCTCAAAAGCGGTACATATAAAGCGCCGCAACCGCAGCCGATGTCTCTAGCACTACGGGTGTTGAGACGTTGTCTGCCGCCGCACAAGTTTCCCACGATCCGTTTAGTGCGTTGATTGGGTCAAGCAGCGCCTTGCGCGAAGCGATCGAGGTGCTCCGTCTAGTCGCTCCGCGCCACTGCACCATTCTGATCACCGGCCGCACAGGAACCGGAAAGGAGCTTGCCGCGCGCGCCATTCATCAGGCTTCGGCGCGCAGCCACCGCGACTTGGTATCGGTCAACTGCGGCGCCATCCCCCCGGACTTGGTCGAAGCGGAGTTTTTTGGGCACGTCAAAGGGGCCTTCACCGGCGCAGTCGGCGCTCGGCAAGGGCGATTCGAGCAGGCCGACGGCGGCACGCTCTTCTTGGACGAAGTCGGCGAGTTGCCCGGCGAGATGCAAGCGAAGCTCTTGCGAGTGTTGCAAGAGGGCGAGTTTCAGCGTGTCGGGAGCTCTGAAACGGTGCGCGTTGACGTGCGCATCGTCGCCGCGACGAATCGCGACCTGGCGCGCATGGTCGAACGCCAGCAGTTTCGCGAGGATCTCTATTACCGACTCAACGTCGTGCCGATCCGGTTGCCGGACTTGGCGGAACGGATCGAGGACTTGCCGGCCATCGCCGCGGCCCTGCTGAAGCGAAGTTGCGCCGGCGAGGGATTGCCAGAGAAACGTCTCTCAGCAGCGGCGCTGGCGCGGCTATGCGCGCATCATTGGCCGGGCAATGTACGGCAACTACAGAACGCGCTGGAGAAGGCCGTCGCGCTGAGCGGCGACCGGCTGGTCTTGACGGAATCCGACTTCTCGCTGCCCACGGGTCCGCGAACGGAGACAGGCTGCGACATCCCTTCACTGCAAGTGCCGGCATCGGGATTGGACTACGACGCCGTCATCGGCGCCTTCGAGCGTGACTTGCTGAACCAGGCGCTGGCCCTTGCCGCAGGCAACAAGAAGAGAGCCGCGGACCTGTTGCGGCTAAAGCGAACGACCTTCCTCGCGCGCTGGAAGACCTTGCAGGAATCCGTCGTTTGAGGAACTGCGATGCTTGGACCCCAGACACAACTCGTTACGCGCTACCTCGATCTGCTATCGCAATCCCAGAGAGTGACGGCGACCAATATCGCCAACGCCGACACCCCTGGCTATCGCACACGCCAGCTGGAGTTCGGGGCTGCCCTGCGCGCTGCGCTGGACAATCCAGCCAACGCTGCGGCGGAGCAAGCCCCGGTTAGCGAGTTGGGAACGCTGCCGGTGAAGAACGACGGCAACGACGTCGTCTTGGAGCGGGAACTAGAACAGCTTTCCGAAACAGGAGTTCGTTTCTCGCATGCCTTGCTGATGCTCAAAGGCCGCATCAAGGCGGTGCGTGATGCGATCCATGAAGGGAGATAAACATGGGCCTCTATGATGCACTAGGAGTTGGGGCTTCCGGCCTCGCGGCGCAAAGAGCGCGGGTGGAAGCGCTAACCGAAAACATCGCCAACTCGGAGACTACGCGCACCCCTGAGGGCGGTCCCTACCGACGGCGGAGGGTTGTCTTCGAAGCGGCGCCCTCCACGCACGCCTTCGGCGCCGTCCTCTCGCAGGCACGTTCGCGTATCGACGGAGACTCGCTGCAGGGCGTCCGCGTAGCCCGTATGGAGTTTGAAACGGCAGAACCTGAGATGCGCTTTGAGCCGGACCACCCCGACGCAGACGAAGCGGGCTACGTCGCGTATCCGGGCTTCAATCCCATCGAAGACATGGTGGACCTCACCGCTTCGGTTCGCTCCTACCAGGCGAACTTGGCAGTGATTGACGCGGTGCGGCAGATGATCAACGCGACCATCGACGTCGCCCGCTAGGAGACGGTCATGGACGCGATTCGCTTTAGCCAACTCACCCTGCCTGACCTTGCGGAACGGAGCAAGCCTGCATCCGGAGGCGGTGGATTTGGCGAGCTGCTCAAAGAGGGCATGAATAAGCTGCAGGGCCTGCAATCGGAGGCCGAGCAACAAGCTCGCCAACTGATCGCCGGAGAGCCGGTTGAGCTGCACCGCGTCGTATTGGCCAGCGAGCAGGCGGCGCTGGCTTTCGAGTTAACCATGGCCATCCGCAACAAGGCGGTGGAAGCCTACCAAGAAGTGATGCGGATGCAAGTTTGACGCGAGCCGCTTAGTCCACCGTGGAAGAGTTCTTCACAACACTGCGCCGGTTGTTGGAGCAGATCGGCGACTTCTGGGCGGCCTTGGACCGGCGTGGTAAGGCGACGCTGCTTGTCGTCGCCGCGTTGGTCATGAGCTTGATTGGGCTCTTCGTATGGCGTTCGAATGTACAGGATTTTCGGTCCCTCTATTCCGGCCTCAGCACGGAAGAGGCAGGCCAGATCGTGGCTCGCCTGGAGACCATGGAGGTTCCCTACCGGCTGGAGTCCAACGGCACAACGATTTTGGTGCCGCAGGCAGAACTCGACCGCGTGAGGCTGCAACTCGCCACCGAAGGATTGCCCGAGAGCGGGCGGCTCGGCTTCGAGCTTTTCGACGAAGCGAATTTCGGCGCCACAGAATTCGCCGAGCGCATCAACTTCCAACGAGCTCTTGAGGGTGAGCTGGAGCGAACGATCACCTCGCTGGCCGAGGTCAGACAAACGCGTGCCCACATCACCCTGCCGGAGCACTCTGTGTTTCTCGATCGCGATGAACCAGCCAAGGCGTCTATCGTCGTCCAGCTGCAGAGCGGTCACGAG
>CAZYOX010000075.1:0-13873 GCA_964649285.1 uncultured Bryobacterales bacterium
CGCCCGATTTTGCCCTATGCACTCGCATTCGCGGCGGGCGCGATGATCTTCGTGAGTGTCGAGGAAGTCATTCCAGAGTCCCAGTCGGGCGGCCATAGTGACCTTGCCACACTGGGCGCCGTCGTCGGTTTCGCCGTGATGATGACGCTCGATGTCGCGCTCGGGTGAGGATGCTCGCGCGAAGCCGAGGCGATTCGCGGACGGCGTAACGCAAGAGCAGTTGCCGGACCCGACTAAGCTCAACCGCTGTTGCGGCGGACAAGGGACCGCCCTCACGGGGCGTCCGGTTGCAGGCTGTGCAGGTAGTCCGTAGCCCGCTGCGCATGCGCTGCCGCCTGGAAGATGGCCCGCTTGTCCGCCTTGAGAATCGAGAGCCAATGGTCCAGATACGAGGCGTGGTCCTCGCGAACCTCCGGCGTGATTTCGAGGTCGGCGGCCAGGAATGCCGCGCCCAGTTCCGCCACGAGCTCTTCGCGGGCGTAGCCGTCGTCGCCGAATTGCTTGCGGCCGAAGTCGCGGTTCAACCTGTCGGGATGCTTCGTCCAGTGCACGAGCTCGTGGGATAGCGTGGAGTAGTACGCCTCGACGTCTACGAACGCCTCGGCTGGCGGGAGTTGGATGTAGTCCGCGACCTGCGCGTAGAACGCTTGGTGCCCACGGTGCCGAACGTCGGCTTGCGTCGCGGCGAAGAATGCGTCGGCATACGCGATCCGCTCGACGGGCGTCAACCGAGGTTCCGGCTTCGCGTAGTACTGCTCCGGCAGACCCTCGATCTGCTCGACGTTGAAAACGGTGTAGCCCTTCAGGAATGGAATTTCGCACTCGATCTCTTCGCCGCTGTCGGTCGTCTCGTTACGAAGCACGGAGTTTGCGTAAACGACAAGGCTGCCTTTCTCGCCCTTGCGGACGTTCGCGCCCAGCTGTTTCGCTTGGCGGAAGGTCATCCAGTTTGGGGCGCTGAAGCCTTCGGCCAAGGCGGCTCCCCAGAGCATCAGAACGTTGATACCGGAATAGGGCAGACCGTTAAAGCGTAGCGGGCGAACGATGCGCCCGTCGGTGTGCTCGGCGCGCCACGGCTTGATCCAGGGTCGGACGCCGCGCTCCAGATGCGCGATGACCTGTTCGGTGACGCGGCTGTAGACGTCCGGGCGAGGTGCCTCCGAGGAGTTGCCGTTGCGGCGGGCTTTCGATTGTCGATATTGCATTTCGTCTCTCCTTTCGCGATGTGGTTTGGCGGCCACTGCGCGAAGAGAAGAGCTGGCCGAGGAGGCCGGGCAGTCCAGGCCTTTACCGCAGGCGCGGCGCAAGCCGCGGGCCTTGACGGCACGGCGCGGTCAGCTAGAACGAAAGCAAAAGTGGTCCGCCCAAACCCCGCGATTTCGGAGAGACAGAAAAGAAGAGGGGCGAGGAAGCCTATCCGCGTGAGGTAGCGAGCCCGTCTGCACGGAGATCGGGAAAGGAGCCGGCGCCGATCAACTCGCGTGGCGAGCGGGTGCTCGCGTGCGTCTTAATTCGTGAAATCGAGGCAGCAAGCCAGAGTGGCTTAGAGCTGCAACCGTTTCAGCCGCAGTGCATTGGAGATCACTGATACAGAGCTGAAACTCATCGCTGCTGCCGCAATCATCGGGCTCAACAATAACCCGAAGACGGGATACAGCACACCCGCCGCGACGGGTACGCCGAGGGCGTTATAGACAAAAGCGAAGAACAGATTCTGCTTGATATTCCGCATCGTCGCACGACTCAAGAGCCGCGTTCGAGCGATCCCGCGCAGGTCCCCCTTCACGAGGGTCACGCCTGCGCTTTCCATGGCGACGTCCGTGCCCGTTCCCATTGCGATGCCGATGTGCGCTTGCGCCAACGCCGGCGCATCATTGATTCCGTCTCCCGCCATCGCGACGAAACGGCCCTCGTTCTGAAGCTTCTTGATTTGCATGCTTTTGTCTTCGGGTAAGACTTCGGCAATCACGTCGTCAATTCCGAGCTTCTTAGCGACCGCCGCAGCCGTCGTGCGGCTGTCGCCGGTCAGCATGATGACTTTGATACCTTCCTCGTGCAACTGATCGATCGCCTCGCGCGTGGTCTCTTTGATCGGATCGGCCACACCGATCAATCCGGCCGCTCGCCCTTCTATCGCAACGAACATGACCGTCTGGCCGTCGGCGCGTAGCTCTTCCGCAGGCTGAGTTTGCGCCTCTATCGTCACTCCCGCGGACTCCATCATCTTGAGGTTTCCAAGCGTCACGGCGATCCCGTCGACCGTCGCGTGTACTCCCTTGCCCGTCACGGATTCGAACCCTTCGGTTGGAAACAGTGTCAAACCGCGTGCTTCGGCTCCCTTGACGATTGCTGCGGCCAAGGGATGCTCGCTGCCGCGCTCCAGACTGGCCGCGAGTTGCAGAAGACGCGCCTCGTCGAAGTCGTCGGCCGGTCGAACGGTGACCAACTTGGGCTTACCCTCGGTCAATGTCCCTGTCTTGTCGACCACAAGAGTATCCACCTTGCGCATGAACTCGATAGCTTCAGCGTTCTTGAACAACACTCCCGCCGTCGCGCCCTTACCTGTGGCGACCATGATCGACATTGGTGTGGCAAGCCCTAGCGCGCAAGGACAGGCGATGATGAGGACCGCTACAGCGGCGATTAACGCATGGGCCATACGCGGCTCCGGCCCAACCAAGCCCCACACGACGAACGTCACAACGGCGATTCCGACAACCGCCGGTACAAAATACCCGGCTACTGTATCGGCCAGCTTTTGAATGGGCGCCCGGCTGCGTTGAGCTTCCGACACCATCTGCACAATGCGGGCGAGAACGGTCTCCGACCCCACGCGGTCGGCGCGGATGATCAGGGACCCGGTTCCGTTCACCGTGGCGCCCGTGACTCGGTCTTCAACGGCTTTCTCGACCGGGATTGGTTCACCAGTGATCATCGATTCGTCCACACTGCTTGAGCCCTCTAGTACGACCCCATCCACCGGGATCTTCTCGCCCGGCCTCACCCGCAGCCGGAAATCGACCTCGACTTGATCGAGCGGTATATCTGACTCGGAGCCGTCATCGTGGATTACACGCGCCGTTTTGGGAGCCAGGCCCAACAGGGCCTTGATCGCTGCGCCGGTTTGACTGCGCGCCCTAAGTTCCAGGACTTGCCCAAGCAACACAAGCGTGGTTATGACCGCACCTGCTTCGAAGTACACCGCGACCCCGCCGCTTTCATCTCGAAACGAAGCCGGAAATACATCTGGAAATACCGTCGCGACTACGCTGTACCCATACGCCGCTCCCGTACCCAGTCCAATCAGCGTGAACATGTTTAGACTGCGATTGACGATCGACTGCCACCCGCGAACGAAAAACGGCCATCCGCCCCACAGAATGACCGGCGTCGAAAGGATCAGTTCAATCCAGGTCCAGGTATTGCGGGCCGCGATTTGATCCAGGGGCTGGCCCGGTATGTGGTCGGCCATCGCGGAGATGAATACGGGCGCCGTCAGAACAACGCTTACCCAAAACCGTCTACTCATGTCCCGGAGTTCGGTGTTGTCCTCATCGCCGGCCGAGGGGGTCCGGGGCTCCAGAGCCATGCCGCAAATTGGGCAACTGCCCGGCCCGCTGCGCACGATCTCCGGGTGCATCGGGCACGTGTATTCGACGTCTTTGGCAGCGGGCTCGGCAGGTGCGTCGGAGGAACCTTTTGCCGCGAAGCCGGCAGGATTCGCGCGAAACTTCGTGCGACAAGACTCGCTGCAGAAGTAATAGGTCTTGGCTTCGTGAACAGCACTAATGGACGAGCCGGGGTCCACGGCCATGCCGCAAACTGGATCGCTCGTCGTCTCTGCGGCCCTCGCGCTGACCCGCTGAGCCTGGCGTCCAGCTTCGCTCTTTTCTTCGTGAGAATGCTGCTTGTGATTGCTCATGGAAAGTACCGCCCGTTAGAACCAGAGTCGCAGTCCGCCGATGACGACAAAACTCGAAGGATCATTGCCCTCCGCCCGGACGAAGTCGGCCGTGCGTCCTACGTTGCCGACCCAGTTCACACCGATGTAGGGTGCGAATTGACGTTTGATCTCGTACCGCAAGCGCCCGCCCGCCTCGGCGGTGCTCAGTCCGCGTCCGATGCCCAGGCGAGGTACATCCTGCAGTGCAAAATTAACCTCGGCCCGAGGCTGCAAGATGAGCCTCTGGGTTAGCCGCAGCTCGTACTCCGCTTCGACACGCGCCGATACGTCTCCTTCGTGACTAATAAAGAGTGCGGTATCCAGCTCAAACAGGTAAGGGGCTAGGCCCTGGAAGCCAACCACGCCAAACGTCCGCCGTTCGCCGGGAACCAAGTCCTGTCGGACGCCCGCCTGTAGATCGAAGAAGGGGCTGATCGGCCGGCTATAGAGCGCCTGAACCTCCGCGTCCACCAGTCCCTTCGGCGAAGAAAGGCGCTCCCCTTCGGTCTTTATCCACAAACGCGAGTAGTCTGTGCCAATCCAA
This sequence comes from uncultured Bryobacterales bacterium, assembly GCA_964649285.1. GTDB lineage: Bacteria > Acidobacteriota > Terriglobia > Bryobacterales > UBA6623 > CAMPKL01. Next base: position 4,488 of record CAZYOX010000075.1, read on the forward strand.
CCCTGTGCGTCCCATAGCAGGCCGTTGGCGTCGTCGCTGCGTACATTTTCCAGGCGATCCGCTTGAAAAAACGTGATCGTTTGACCACCGTTGTCCTCCCGGAGCCGTTCGCGCGCTGCCTTCATTGCTGCCGGATCATAGTAGTCGTCTGCCGCGTGCTGCGCCAGACCAGGAACCGAACAGACAAGGAGCGCCAGCAGAAAGGCGCGGACAGATGGGCTCATCATGTGCGCGCCTCCGGTTCGCGTACCGAAACGACCTGAAACATGCCGGCGTGCATGTGATAGAGCAGGTGACAGTGGAACGCCCAGTCCCCAAGTGCATCCGCGGTGACATCCACCGACAGCTTCTCGCCCGGCTTCACGATGACGGTGTGCTTGCGGGGCTTATGTTCTTGCTGGCCGTTCACCACCTCAAAGAACATGCCGTGCAGATGAATCGGGTGCGCCATCATCGTGTCATTCACCATCGTGAGCCGCACGCGCTCGTCTTTGTAAAACACGATCGGGTCCACGACTTCAGAAAACTTCTTCCCGTCGAAGGACCACATGTAGCGCATCATATTGCCAGTAAGATGCAGTTCGATCTCGCGGCCCGGCGGACGCAAGTCGGGATTGGGTTCGAGGCTTCTCAAGTCGGTGTAGGCGAGCGCGAGGTGCGGCACGTCCATCAAACCGGCTCCCGGTTCGTTTAGTCGATTCGTCGGTTGCATGGCTACGCTTTGGACGCCGGGGCCGGCGGGATGTGCGTGAGGCTCCATCTGTTCCATGTTCATGTGCCCCATCCCCGCGTGATCCATTCCGGCGTGCTCCGCCTGCGTTGCGGGCATCGACTCCTGAGTCGCCGGCATGGTCCCGTGGTTGGCATGGTCGTGACCGGCGGCCGGATCCTCCAGCGTCTTGTCTGTTTTATCCATAGCAGCGGGCATCTGCATCGTTGAGTGATCCATTCCTGCCATGCCCTGCATGTCCATCGCGCCGTGAGCCATGCCCATATCCTTCATCGTCAAGGTGGGACGCGGGCGGAGAGGAGGGACCTCCGCGGACATGCCGGGGCGCGGAGCCAGCGTGGCGCGAGCGTAGCCGCTCCGGTCGATTGATTCGCACATCAAGGTGAAGGCCTCGTCGGCTTCAGGCTGGACGATGACGTCGTAAGTTTCTGCAACGCCGATCTGAAACTCTCCGGTTTCGACCGGCTCAACGTTCTGGCCATCGGCTTGAACAACGGTCATGGGCAGCCCAGGGATGCGCACGTCGAAGAAGGTCATTGCCGAAGCGTTGATGAATCGCAGCCGCACTTTCTCACCCGGCTCGAATAGCGCGGTCCAGTTATCCGCCGGGCCATGGCCATTCACCAGATAGGTATAGGTTGAGGCAGTCACATCGGCAATATCGGTCGGGCTCATGCGCATATTGCCCCACATGAGGCGGTTCGATAGCGTCTCCCCCAAGCCGTTGTCGGCCGCATCCTTGAAGAACGTTCCCACCGTGCGCTTTTGGAAGTTGAAGCTGTCGGGCGCCTTTTTCAAGCGCGCGAAGAGCCGGTGCGGATGGATAAAAGACCAGTCCGACAAGACCACGATGTACTCACGGTCGAACTCGACCGGGTCTGCGCCGGCGGGTTCGATCAGCAGGGGGCCATAATGTCCTAAGGGTTCCTGCAGACCGGAGTGACTGTGATACCAATAGGTGCCGTTCTGCTGCACGCGGAAGCGGTAGGTGAAGGTTTCGCCCGGCCTGATGCCGGGGAAGGTCACGCCGGGTACTCCGTCCATTTGAAACGGCAAGAGGACGCCATGCCAATGGATCGAAGTATCTTCGTCCAGCTTGTTCGTGACGCGCAGTTCGATATCGTCGCCTTCACGCCATCGCAGTAGAGGTGCGGGAAGCTGCCCGTTTATCGCGACGCCGTGACCTCGCCGCCCCTCTATAGCAACCGGTGCGTGGTCGACTACTAAATCGTAAGAGCGCCCTGACACCGTTTCTAGACCGCCCAGATTCGCTGCCGTCGTCCGTCCGTCTGGACCCTTTCGCGCGCTCTGCGCCCAGGCAGGCAGCCCGTCAAAGCCGAGCGAGCCGGCCATAGCCAAACCCGTCGCCTTCGACGCATGCCGCATAAGTTCCCGTCTAGTCATCGCATCTACCTCTTGCTGAACCTATTTCGCGTTTCATTCGGGCTTATGCCGGATGGTGTTGAAACACCGACGTCTTGCCATCCGCGCCAAACAGGAGCACCGAGTACGCCTGCCGCTGCCCTCCTTCCATTCCGGGCGAGCCGACCGGCATTCCGGGAACGGTAAGACCCTTCGCTTCCGGCCGTTCTTTCAGCAAACGGCGGATATCGACAGCCGGCACGTGCCCCTCGATGGTGTAGCCCTCGACAACGGCGGTGTGGCACCCGCGCACTTTGGACGGGACGTCAAGGCGGCGACTGTAGTCGGCGATATCGCTGACTTCCTGCACCTCCACGGCGAAATCGTTAGCGCGTAGATGCTCCGCCCATTTCCCGCAGCAGCCGCAGGTTGGGTCCTTGTAGACGATGACGCGGTGCGGGGAGCTTGCCACCGCGCCGGCGACCACAAACGGCGCGGCGAAAAGTGTAATGAGAAAGCGTTTTCGATTCATGACCATCTCTCCTCTTCGAACCCAGGGGAGGTGGGCAGCGCGGCTCTCGACACCGGGACGCGCTGCCTTCCCTCGTCAGCTGACGCTAGTGATTGTGTTTTGCGCCGCCCTTCTCGGCGGAATGGTCCATATCCATCGCGCCGAGAACGACTTCTTTGGCGACGATCTCGCCGCTGGGAAGCTTCGTGCCGAACACCGTGATCTTCTCGCCCTTCATCAGGTGGCTCTTGTCCACGACCTTGTCGCCGTGCTCGAACTTGGTGTCCTTGTCGAACGAGACCTTCACCGTGCCAAGTGAGGTCTTCATCTGGAAGCTGTCGGTCGCCACAGCGGCGATCTCCCCCTTGGTCGGCTTGCCTGCGTGCTTGTCGGCCTCATGCGCGCTCAACACAAGAACGCTGCTGGCGAGTGCCAAGAGCAAAGTGACTGCATACTTACGAATTGACATTGTGAAACTCCTTCTCCTCTTCGGACTGAAAACGTTCTTCGGTGCCTCGGTGCGATCGACGCTGTACCGATCCAGCCTCGTCGCGATAAATGCTGCAGAGCGCTACGCTCCAGCTTGTGGCGCGCTCAGTGTCCCTGTGTCTCTCCGTCGAGTTGGTTGATCTCGTTCATCAACTCCAGTTCAACGGGCAGGATTTCCGGAAGGTGTCGGATAAACAGCACGAGCTTCCAGTTCTCTTCGTCATCTCCGCCCCAGCCCGGCATGCCGGTCAAGGGGATGCCGTTACGGATCATGTAGAACAGTTCGCCATCGCTCAAGTCTTGGGTGACGGCTGTGCTCATATCCGGCGTCGGCGGATAAAGGTTTTCGCCGATCTGCGTACGCCCGCTCCCGTCGTTGGCATGGCATATGGCACAGTGATCAGCGAAGTGATCTCTTGCTTCCGCTATGGCCAGATCCGTCGCTTCCACGGGATTGCGCGCGTCCCTCATTTCCGGGGGGATCGCGAAGCTTCGGAGGCGGCGGGCAACAGACGTCTCCAGTTGAGACGGCTCGTCGCGTGCGTCAAAGCCGTGGCCTCTGATAAAGAGGGACACGCCCGCAAGGCAAACAACACCTGCTGCGGCGAAGCCGAAAAATGCTCGTGAAACACGCATGGACCTTCCTCCCAAATCACGATTTGGCAGAGAACGAAGCAGACTGGACTCTTGATGAGCCAGGTCTCGCTCGGTTGAGGATCAGATCCGCAGAACGGTGGTGAGAGCTATGACGCTAGGAGCACCAGGAGGAGAGCCGGACCACGCTCGGGGCAGGGCCGGCAAGTCCGGCGAGGCGGGAACCGCTAGGGCTGGCAGCACTGTATAAAGCGCTACGACAACCGGGGATAGGCCCAGAGACGCTCTTTCGGCGGTGAACACGTAAGCAGCGTGATCGCAGCACCCGGAGCCTTCGGGTTGGCCATGCCCCTCGGGGGCACATGGTTCGGGAGTCGTACCGTGGCCATGGCCATCCCCAGCATCACTGTGGTGCGCTGGAGTAGCCGGCATGGCGAGGCACATGCCTGCGCATTGAACCGCAACGGCTATCGCCACGGTCAACGCGAGCGCCACACCTCGAAGTCTGCCAGCCATTTAGTTGGAGTATAACTGATGCCCTCCCCAATGCAAGGGGCGCGACTCGACGGCTTGGCCGGTACGGGCGTGGCTCGCCGCCTCCGTCCGCCCGAAACGGATCGAGCCCCACGAAGAGACGGCTACTCCCTCCGCGGGGTGCCGTGATCTTGACGGGCGGTGCAGGACGAATGGCCGCAGTTCGGCTTGGAGCCGCAACGGTAGTGGCGCACGCAGCATCAACAGCACAGACTTGGGGCGGACAACGTCCCGTGGAGGCCCCTGTGGATAAGCCGTACCGCACTTTTGCAGCGATGATCATCACCGCGTCGATCGTCATGTTCGGCGTCATGTACTTGAATACTTACGCGCTAGACCATGTTAGGTGGAGCGAAACGCGTGCTTACATGACGTTGGTCATGGGCGCGACGATGGCGATCGTGATGCTCGCGTTTATGCTGGGAATGTACAAGAACCAGCGCATCAACGCAGGCATCGTCATCGGCTCCGTGTTCATTTTCTCCGCTGCCCTCTGGCTGGTCCGCAGCCAAGCTACGGTCGCAGATGTCTCCTACATGAAGGCGATGATCCCGCATCATTCCATTGCGATCCTCACCAGCGAACGTGCCGACATCGAGGACGTGCGTGTTCGCGAACTGGCCGATGAGATCATCGAAGCTCAACGGCGGGAGATCGCCGAGATGAACTGGCTGATCCGGGACATCCGAGAGAACGGCAAGGCGGTCTCGGAACAAGAAGGCCAGCGCCGACCCGTTCCAAAGTTCAGTGCGCGTAAATAGACGCATCAATCCGCTCGTGCGTCGGTCTTGCGGCTAGCCCCACCAATTTGGGCCGCCCGCAGATGGATCGCCCTTCTGCTATGCTCACGACAAGTGTCGCGGTTCGCCAAAGTCACTTCGTTCCTGGTGCTTCTCGCTCTTCTCAGCGTAAACGGCGCTGGGCTTCTGTTGGCATACTCGGAGACGAGTTTTGCTCAAGGTGAAAGTTGCACTCGGCCCTGCTGCCATCTCAGCAAGTCAGGACCTGGGTATGCATCTTCCTGCTGTGCGCTGCGTTGCGGTGAAGATGTAGGCGAAAGCGGTTCCGAGCCTGCTCGGGAGCGCACCTCCTTCGGGCAGCCCCAGCTGACGGCAACGACTCCCCTTGTTATCGCGCCCTCAACTCGCCTATCTGTCAGTCGTTTTCAGGCCAGACGGGAGGTGCCGCCACTCGACGACGGCCAGCCCGCCCTGAACATCAAGCACTCCATTTTCCTCGTCTAGACTGCTCTTCCTTAGGATTCGTGTGCCTTAAATTGGGCGCGGGAGGGTTCCCGCGTCCGCGAGCAACGTTTCGTGGAGGAGTGGGATGTCCAGACATGTTCGATTGTGCGCCCTCTTGGCGCTGGCTCTCGCGGCGGCGCCAGTCCGCGCACAGCTAAACGGCGATGATCTGTCGCTAGAGCACCTTCTTAAAGAAGCACGTCTTTCCAGCCCAGAACTCATGGCCGCTCGGGCGAATTGGGAAGCAGTTACTAAGCGGCCCACGCAAGAAGGATCGCTCCCCGACCCCAGCGTCTCGGTTCGCAACTTTGGCGTGGGACGGCCTGTGTCCGGCCTGAACGTCAGCAATTTTGCGTTCGTCAGCATCGGCGCGTCGCAGGAGATCCCATATCCGGGAAAGCTAGGGCTCCGCCGCAACGTAGCGACTGAAGAGGCCCGAGCAGAGGCGGAGCGCTATCGGCAGTTGGAACTCGACGTACTCGCCCAGATCAAGCTGCGCTACTACGACTATGCCTATTTAGAACAGGCGTTGGAGACGGTCGCCAAAGACCGTGATCTGCTACAGCAGTTTCTGAAGATCGCGGAGGCGCGTTATGCGGTGGGCAAGGGCATCCAACAAGACATCCTCCAAGCGCAGATTCAGCTAACGGTATTGCTGGAGCGGGAAGAGATATTCCGCCAGAAGCGGGATAGCGCCGTGGCCGCCATCAACTCCTTGCTCAATCGCTCACCGGACGACCCTTTGGGCTCGCCCACCAAACTTGAACCTTCGCCGTTTCCGGACGAACTGAACGATCTGTACAAGGAGGCGCAACAAAGCTCCCCCTTGTTGCGGTCGAGAGAACACGAGGTGAGCCGCAACGCGGCTGCGCTCGATCTGTCGCGGAAGGAATACCGGCCCGACTTTAAGGCCGGTTTTGAGTGGCAGCGTACAGGTTCGCTATTCCCCGATTACTATGTGGCCTCGTTCGAAGCCAAGATACCGCTCTACTTTTGGCGAAAGCAGAGGTTAGGCGTCGAAGAGGCGGCGTCGAAGCTCACGGCGGCTCGGCATGAGTACCGGGCCCAAACGCAAGACGTACTGTTCCGCATCAAGGACCACTACCTGATGGCGCGGTCCGCTGAACGTCTGGCATCCCTGTACAAGACGGCAATGGTGCCGCAAGCGACTTTGGCTCTAGAGTCAGCGATCTCGTCGTACGAGGTGGGTTCGGTCGACTTTCTGACGCTGATCAACGCGGCTACGCTCGTCCTCGACTACGAGTTGCAGTACTACCAGCAACTCAGCGCCTACCAACAAGCTCTTGCCCAGATCGAGCCGATCGTGGGGAAGGAGTTGATTCGATGAGGGGGTCAATCATGTCGCGAATGCGAAAAGTCCTTGTCTTGGCGACGGTATTGGTCGCGGTTCTAGCAGCTTTCGGCGCCGGGTGGTGGGCGCGGGAGCACAGGCATCCGGTCGACGCGCCCCTGCATGAGCACGAGCTGGAGCCGGTGAAGGACCAGGAAGGCGAGATCCTCTACTGGACGTGCACGATGCATCCCTCCGTCAGGATGGCCGGACCCGGCAAGTGTCCGATCTGTGCGATGGATCTCGTCCCGGTTCGCGCGCAAGGGGAACCTACCCATAGCTCACAGCAAGCCGTCCCGGCAGTAGCCTCCGAGCCGCCATCGCAGTCTGTCTTCATGGTTGATCCGAAGCGTCAACAGATGATCGGCGTACGCTCCGCTCCGGTGGCGACCCGATCGCTGGACAACACAATCGCGACCATCGGTCGAGTGGAGTTGGACGAGCGGCGCGTCGTCCACGTACACACCAAATTCAGCGGCTGGATCAGCAAGGTATTCGTTGACTTCCAGTGGGAGCACGTCGGCAAGGGCGACCCGCTGTTCTCGGTGTACAGCCCGGAGCTTGTGGCTACTCAAGAGGAGTATCTGCTGGCACTGAAGGCCAACGCCACACTCGGCAATCACGCCCTGCAGGATGTCGCGGGCGGCGCCCATTCCTTGCTTCATGCAGCTCGGCGCCGACTTGAGCTTTGGGACATCTCGGATGAGCAAATAGAGCGACTGGAGGAGACAGGCGAGATCCAAAAGGATCTGATCGTGTATTCGCCGGCGACCGGCCACGTCACGGAGCGCAAGGCTTTCGAAAACATGCGTATCGAGCCGGGCACCGAACTCTACACAATCGCTGACCACTCCGTGGTCTGGGTGCAGGTCGAGGTCTACGAGAACGACATTCCTTTCGTACGGATGGGACAGCGAGCAACAATGACCGTCGAAAGTTTTCCAGGGCGGCGCTTCGCAGGGCGCGTCACTTACATCGAACCGCATGTCATGGAGCAGACGAGGACTCTGCGAGTTCGCTTGGAGTTCGCCAACCCCGATCTAACCCTGAAGCCCGGCATGTACGCCGATGTCACGCTCGCGGTGCCTGGCGCGACCGTGGTCGCGGTACCGGAGAGCGCCGTCCTGCGTACGGGCGAGCAAGACATTGTCTTCGTCGACCACGGTCAGGGGCGTATGGAACTGCGGCGAGTTCAATTGGGGCGGCGAGCTGGCAACTACTACGAAGTTATGCGCGGACTCACACCTGGGGAGAACGTCGTCGTGGCCGGCAATTTTCTGATTGACGCAGAGAGCAAAGTTCAGGGCGCGGTTGCGAACTGGGAAGGAGAGCCCCAACCGTGATCAACGCCATCATCGACTACTGTACGCGGAACCGATTCCTCGTGCTGCTCTTCACCGCTTTCCTCACCGCATGGGGCTCCTGGGCAATCTACAACATCTCCCTCGACGCTATTCCGGATCTGTCCGATGTGCAGGTGATCGTCTTCACGGAGTGGCAAGGTCGTAGCCCGGATCTTATAGAGGACCAGATCACGTATCCAATCGTTACCTCGCTTTTGGCCGCGCCGAAGGTTCAATTCGTCCGTGGTCAATCGTTCTTCGGCCTTTCGTTCGTCTACGTCATCTTTGAGGACGGTACGGATATGTACTGGGCGCGAAGCCGCGTCCTCGAGTACATGCAGGGCATGCAGGGCAATCTGCCTGAAGATGTGACCCCACAATTGGGGCCGGACGCGACGGGAGTGGGTTGGGTCTACGAGTACGCGCTAGTCGACGAGACGGGGCAACAGAATCTTCAAGAACTGCGTAGCTTTCAAGATTGGTACCTGCGCTACTGGCTGCAGGCGGTCCCTGGGGTCGCGGAAGTGGCGACCGTAGGAGGCTACGTCAAGCAGTATCAGATCAATCTCGATCCGGACAAACTGCGCGGATACGGAATCTCCATAAGTCAGGTAATCGACGCCGTCAGGCGTAGCAACAACGATGTCGGCGGGCGCGTGCTGGAGATCGCTACGACGGAGTACTTCGTTCGCGGACGCGGCTACATCAAATCACTGCGGGACATAGAAACAGTTCCCGTCGGCACTGACCGAAATGGAACGCCTATCTACATCCGCAATCTTGGCCACGTCACGCTGGGTCCAGACATTCGGCGCGGCCTGGCTGAGCTTGACGGGAAAGGGGAGGTCGTCGGCGGCATCGTCGTGATGCGCTACGGCGAGAATGCACTCGACGTTATCGCCCGAGTGAAGCAACGTCTGGCGGAGGTCGAGGATTCGCTCCCGCCTGGCGTCAAGATCGTGAGCACGTACGATCGCTCCGACCTCATCAACCGCTCCGTGGTGACCCTTAAACACACGCTGACGGAAGAGATTGCCATCGTCAGCATCATCATCGTTTTGTTCTTGCTGCATATTCCGAGCGCGCTCCTGCCGATTATCGTGATTCCGATTGCGGTCATTCTGTCGTTCATCCCCATGTACTACATGAATTTGACGGCGAACATCATGTCGCTAGGCGGCATCGCAATCGCCATTGGAGCGCTGGTCGATGCGGCAATCGTAGTCGT
>CAZYOX010000076.1:0-13644 GCA_964649285.1 uncultured Bryobacterales bacterium
GCATCGCCGGTTCCTCTCGAACTTCTACATCGGCCGTCACCCGGAGAGCTTCTCCCGCGGGGCGGCCTTCCAAGAAGACGCCGTGACGGGAGACTCGCGGGTATCGGGCATGCTCGCCTCTCTGGCCGGGCTGGAGAAGGCCTTGGCCGAGGACGATAAGACGGGAACCGACCTGGCCGTGCGGCGCATCCTGATGCTGCACGGCGTAATCATAACGATCGGCGGCATTCCGCTTTTCTATCTCGGCGATGAGATCGGCATGTTGAACAACACTGGCTACGGGGAAGACGTGGCCAAGGTCAGCGACTCGCGTTGGCTGCACCGGCCCGTCTACGACTGGCCTCGTGCTGAATTGCGGCGCGACCCGTCGACCGTAGTCGGCCGGATTCACCAAGGCTTGTTGCGGCTGGTGCAGTTAAGGAATCAAAACCCTGCCTTTTCGCATTCTGAAACGGAAGTCGCCGATACGGAAAATCCGCATGTCTTCGCCTATTTCCGAACTCATCAGAGCCAAAGCGTGTTCGTTGTGGCGAATTTTAGTGAGCAGCAACAAAGCGTCGACGCCCGGCGCCTACGCATGCTCGGTCTGCGAAGAACGATGGTGGACATGGTCGCAGGCCGGGCCGTCACCGCCACGCAGGAACTGACTCTCGAGCCTTATCAATTGATGGCTTTGGCGCGGTCGATGTAATCCATGAATCTGCCAAAATTATTCGCACCGTCTTTGAAACAGGCCGCTGGCGAACCAGGACTGGAGTTCGAAGGAGAAGTCTTCACCTTTGGACGCCTCGACGAAGAGTCGGATCGGCTAGCGGCTTGGCTGCTGGCCGGAGGCGTGAAGCCCGGTGATCGGGTGGCGGTTTATCTCAAGAACAGCCCCGGGCTCGTGCTGATCTATCTGGCCGCGGCGAAGGCCGGATTTATCTTTACGCCGATCAATATCCTATACCGGCGCGACGAGATCGCCCACATCCTTGCCGATTCGGACCCCAAGGTCGTCTTTGCGGACCCAGAGTCGGAGGCGATGGTGACCAGCGCGATCGCGAGTGATGGATTGCGGCTCCATTTGACGAGCGAAATCGGCGAGGCGGTCGCCAATACGCCGCGGCCTGCGGCGATTCCTGAACCGGCCGACGACGCTATCGCGGCGCTCGTTTACACGTCCGGCACCACGGGGCGTCCGAAGGGCGCGATGCTGACGCAGGCGAACTTCGCCGCCAATGCGCTGAATCTTATCGAGTCTTGGCGCATGACGGCCGAGGATCGCCTGCTGCTGACGCTGCCGCTGTTTCACGTGCACGGCTTGGGCAACGGGCTGCACACGTGGCTGGCGTTGGGCTACCGGATACGGCTGACGGAGCGCTTCCGTAAGGAGACGATCATCGAAGAACTGTTGGACTTTGCACCCACCGTTTTCTTCGGCGTACCGACAATGTATGAGCGCCTGTTGGAAACGCCGCCGGACGTTGCACGGGAAATCGGCAGGTCCCTGCGCTTGTTCGTTTCCGGCTCGGCGCCCCTGCCGGCGGCTACGCATCGCAAGTTCGAAGATCTCTTCGGCAGCGTCATCCTCGAACGCTACGGCATGAGCGAAACGCTCATGAACATCGGAAATCCCTACGACGGCGAACGTCGTCCGGGCTCGGTGGGCCTGCCTCTGCCGAACGTTTCGATACGCATTTGCGACGACAAAGACCGAGAAGTGGCTAACGGGCAGACAGGCGAGTTGCACATCAAGGGCCCCAACGTCTTCAGCGGATACTGGCGCCAAGACGCGGCAACAGCCGAAGCTTTCGCCAAGGACGGCTTCTTCCGCTCGGGCGATCTCGGCGTGCGCGGCGACGACGGCTACATCACCCTGCAGGGGCGCGGCAAAGAGTTAATCATTTCGGGCGGCTTCAATGTTTATCCGCGCGAGATCGAAGAGTTCTTGACCAAGCAACCAGGCGTCCGCGAAGCCGCCGTTGTGGGCGTGCATGATCCGCTCAAGGGCGAACGCCCGATGGCGTTTATCGCTTCCGATGCCTCCATCGATGCCGACGCGCTCAGCGCCGCTTGCCGCGAAGGTCTGGCGTCGTTCAAGAATCCGACCGCCTTCGTGCAAGTCGACTCCTTGCCGCGCAACGCCCTTGGCAAGGTGCAAAAACACCTGCTTAAGCGTCCCTGAGCGGCTGATGACCTCAGGCTAATCGCCTAGCGACGGCCCCCTGCATTCGGATTTACAGTGGCCCCAGCGATGGAGCGCTCTGCCGCTAACTCGATTTGCAGTCTCGCCAAGATCCTGTGGTATGACCGGCGCGGCGCGGCCTCATGCACGGCCATCGTGTTCGAACAGGCCGGTCAGTCAATAAGGGTCTCGACACCTGCGCCATTGCCGACCTTCGGACGAGTGCGGCTCACGATGGGCGGCCTTGAGTACTTCGCCAAAGTGGAATCCGTCCAGGTCGATGGTCAGAACAATGAGGCCGAACTCGCCCTGCAAGGGGCGCGGCGCGGCGACGAACGCTTACCCGGCAGCGGAGTCATGCAACTGATGCCGCTTGATCCGTCCGAAGGCGGGGAAATAACCGTCCAGTCGAGCAACTATTCGAGCGGCGGCCTACAGATCCTCTCGCCGCAACCGGTGGCTGAAGAGCTGCTCGTGCGAGTCGTCAGCGAAAATGTCGAATGTTGTGGAGTGGTCCGCCACTGCACGCGCGCCGCCGCGGGATTTCTTATCGGCATCGAACTGGTCGAACCGCCCGTCATCGTCCCGAGCTAGCCCGAAGACAATCCGCAGTCGCCGATCTGCTGGCGCCTGCGCTAGGGGACGGACGCTCCGTTGGCCGAACCGGGTACGTTTTCCGTCACGACGATCAGCGTCGGGTCAATTACGTAGCGGCCCGACCTTTCGCCGAAGACGGTGAAGCCGCCGGTGACCGGCTCCAAACGAAGGGAAAGCGCTCTCGCATCTCGTAGAGAGGCGAGGTCTTCGGCCGAGAGATCCAGGCCCAGGTTTGCGAGATAGCCGTAGCGCGGACCGTCGCCAAGAAAAGCTGCCGGACCTTCAGGCGCATCGGGTAGCGTAAGTTCGCCTATGAGCCTGCCGTTGAGCGTCGCCCTAACCACGGAATTGAGGTCGCCGGCAGGACTTGCCGAGATCTCTGCCAAGACTTCGATCCGAATCGGTCTAGCGGCCAAGAGCTCCTCGGACAGCGCAAACGAATATTCGACAGGCTGCGAGCCGTCATGGTCGCGGGGCTCGACGCGCAAGGCCGTACGCCTGGGAGCGAAGTGGTCGCTGCGGGGCGAGATGGGAGCATCCGTGGCGCGCACTAGCAGGAGCGCATAGTTGGCGGCTAGTCTCTTTCCAGACGAATCAAGTAACTCGAAGGCAAGGGCGCCGGACAGCGGCCGCGATTGAGGAACGTTCATGACGATCTCCTCGAGCGGGGCGACATCTCCGGGACTTAGAGTGATTTGCCGCGGCGTGGAAAAGAATTGCACGGCGCCGCCCAGATCATTAACGGCACGGAGGGCTATCTGCAGAGTCAGGGGTTCCTCCGATGCTGAGAATCGGCTGACAAACGGATGAAGAGTCAACTTGTCGCCCGGCCGGGCCTCGAATGATGAAGCGCCGTCGATGCCGACATAGTCCGCACCCTGTAAGTCCGCCGTGGTCATGTCGGGAACGACAGAGCCAAAGTCCATGCCGTCGGGAATAGCCGCGCCCCAAATGTACCCCTGCGCAAAATCCATGCGCCGGACGCGGTTGGTGAAATCTCGCAGGAACTGCGCCAAGCCTTCTTCGGGCTGCGGACCTACTGAGATGAGCAGAGGCCGCGCTCCGACGGCCGAGCCAGTCTCGGAGACCTCGATATCGATACCCCGGAGTGCGGAAGGCCCGTTGCGGGCGTCGTCTGCGGCTAGAGTCCACAGCCCAAGTTGATTGGCCCAGTAATGCATGCGCGGCTCGATGCCGCTCGGCGCATACAGCAGGTTGAAGCCCAAGGTCTTGATCCGCTCCAAGGACGCGCGCAGGTTTTCGTCGGATTCAGCGACTCCGGACGGCGCGGCGATACCGCGAAAGTATTGCGGTTGACCATTGATGAGGACGCGGCGGCCGTCCTGCTCGATCGTCCGTAGGCCGACCGCCGATTGGACAACGTCGGCTTCATCACCTGAACCCGTCACGCGAATGGTCAGCGGGTAAAGGTTCGGCGATTCGGGGCTCCAGAGCTGCGCATTGGAAACCGCCAGGCGGATTAGGGCTTCGCCTGAGCCGTCTTCGATCGTCACGGCGGCACTGCCTGCGCCCAAGTCCGGATCGGAGGAGTTAAGCGTTACGTCGGCCGTTGCGCCCGGACTCCGCACGGCCACGCGGGCTTCAAGCGCCCAGGAATTGCCGTCAGGGATCGTCCGAAAATCGAGAGCGGAGATATAGGTACGCGGACGCCCTTCTAGCCAGACCGTACCGATCAAGCCGCTCTGGGTCGAGTTGGGACCGTCTTCTACGCGAACGATGATCTCGGATTCGGCACCCGGCGATAACACGTCGGTCACGTCGAACTCGGCAGGATGAAACCCTGATGAGGCCGAGCCGACTTGCTTCCCGCCGATCCAGATCTGAGCTTCTCCGCCGATGCCTTCCGTGTGCAGCCAAACCGTTTGCGCGGGCCAATCGGAGGGAACAGTAAAGGCTCGGCGATACCAGCCGACGGAGGCCGTTTCCGCGTCCCCGGTCTGCCAAGGAAATGGAACACGCATCGACGAAGCAAAGCGCGGCGGGTCCTGAGCCCAGTTCTCGGCGAGCCCTTCATTCGCGGGATCGGGCCGGAAGGCCCAGACGCCGTTGAGATTGAGCCATGCAGCGCGCTCCAGGGCGGGCCGCGGGTGCTCAGGACGCAGGGCTGGTCCTGGCTCGGGAAGTCCCCCGCACGCGGACCAGAGTACTGTCGTCAACAGAATGAGCGGAAGCTTCACAGAAGTTCTTGGTAGGGTATCAGCGTGGGGCCTCGATTCATCATCGCAGCCGCGGGCCGCGCAGGCGCAAGAGGATTTTGCGTTTGGTTGGGCTTGGGACTGATAGGGCTCCAGGCAGCGCCGGCCCCGCATGCGGGAGTATCGCCGCTCATCAACGCCTTCCGAGTGCGGATCACCGAAGTCGAGCAGATGCAAGACCCGCTGGTCGGAGGCGTGCCGTCGATGGCTGGATCGACCCTGGTCGATATGGCCAAGATTGACTTTATTGTGGACGCGTCGCGGCCGATTCACCCGCGATATGTCCATGACCATGACCGCAAATTCGTGTTGAGCGCAGTGCGCGGCCAGCGGCATGAAGAGCTGGAATCCCACCTGCCGGCAGTGATGAACTATGTCAAGCTGGCGACGGCGTCGCGGCTGTACGCCGCGCGCATTCGTCGGCAAGAGTTGCTTTGGGGGAAGCCTCGCGGGCTGGAAAGGCTGCAGGCCATCGCCAAGCGCGCGGCCGACTTCCGCAACGAGAACGTTGATTTGATTCTCGCCGGCAAGATGAGGCCATCGCGGGTGCTCACGGCCGAGCACTTGGGGGAGCTAGGCAGTCCGGAGCTGCTGGAGGAACTGGAAGCCACCTACAAGGACGCGCGGGATCAGTTCTACGCCCAGCGCAGCCTCGTGGTGTGGATGATCTTTGCGACGCAGCTAGCCATCAGCTTTGCCGTCGCGTTGTTCTTCCTTCAGCGGCGCAAACCGCAAGTTCAATTCGATATGCGAGGTTAAAGGGCGCCCTCCGCAGCGCCTCAATGCCGCCCCGGCATTCGGAGGCCAGTCCGGCGATGGCCGACGCGCGGCTACGGCGCCACACGAATCCGCCGTCAGTCGCTGCCCGGCGCCTCCGATGCTTGGATCTGCCTCTCTGCCTGGGCGGCCTGGCCCTCAGCTACGTTGGGTAGGGGGACGTATTGGTAGGGCCGACTTTGCAGGGAATAGTAGGCCTGATCGTCCACCAACTTATAGTTCGTCCCGAAGTACTTGTTGAAGACGATTCGCAGTCCATTGACCGGGGTCAGCGAATCGTAGATTTCGGCATTGCCGTCGCCGGGAAGATGCGCTGCATAAAAAATGCGGTAGCGTTCCTCGACGTCAGTGTTCTCCAGACTCTCAGCGTCGTAGTTCATGCTCGGGCCATGGTCGCCGTGCATGATGATGATCGGCTCGCGCTCCGATTGCTCAAGGATTCGATCGACTGCCGCCAGCAGAAGCTGGTTTAAGTAAGAGACTTGGGAACGATAGCTAGCGACGAATTCCTTTCCGTCGGAGGAGTCGTGATCCCAGGAATAGTCACTGGCTGGCGTAACGCGTTCGCCGTTTTCGCCGAAGACAAATGGAGGATGCCCAAAAAAGAGGTGTGCGTACACGAATTTTGGCCCTGGCCGTCGAAGAGCGTCTTCTACATGCTCAAGCGGATACGCCGTTCGCTCGCGGTGAAGGTCGTAGAGCAGCGGCTTGCCGAGGGCGTGAAGCAGCGGCGGCACAACGGTCATCTGAAGGACGCGCAGAGAGAACGTACTGAAGAACCAGGGTTCTCTCAGGTTGACGTCTACGTCGCCTATATTCGCCGCCCAATACTCGCTCTCGAACGAAACGATCTCGTAGCCGGCCGATTGGAGTAATCGCGCAACGCGCGGGTTGTGCATCAGATCGCGAAGGAAGCGTTGATCGCTCGCACCAGCGAGTTGATCATCGAAAAGGTCTTTTAGATGGGTGAAGTTGAGGGTGGAGGCAACGGAAGTCAGCGTGAACGGATAATTGGCGACTGCATTCTTTGGTATCGCGAAACCGCGTTGCTCCAGGGCGGCGGTCATAGTGGAGTTGTCGAAACCGTAGCGTTTGCGCAAGAAGTCTTCGCGTCCGTAGCCGTCGAGTACGAAGTAGTAGATGTCAGGACCGCCGATCTTACCCGCCGAGAGCTGGTCGGCTTTAAACTCCAATCGGTCGGGAATTGTCGATTCCAGAGACGCCATCGAGAAATTCCAAATTGCGGACTGGAACAGCGGCCCGCCGACAAGCAGCAAGCTAGCCATGTTCAAGCTGTAGTTGATTGAGCCCAGGTGCTTCGCTGAGCGTAGGGCGAAGAAGGCCGCTGCGATCGCGAAGACGATACAGGCGCCGATAACCTTGTTCCATAAATCGATCCCGCCGCCCTGGGAGAGGGAGCGAAAGGAATTGATGATGGGCCGGTAGGAGAACAGGGCCATAACGATCGCCGATGCCGCGATAGACGCCCGATTCCAATCGCCAAGCAACCGCTTCAAAGTGATCCATATCAGCCCCGCCACCGCGACGGAGACAGCGGCAGGTGCGTACACCACCGAGAAATCGAGCAATTCCTTGTGCCCGGCGTATAAGAAAGCCACCGGATAGATTGCAAACATGATCGGGTGCAGAACCACTTGTCTGCTTTCGCATTTCAAGGTTACGGCTCCTCGTTGGCCGGAAGGTAGCGGCCAAGTCGTTGCGTCTATTGCAACAGGACGAAAAGGGACGGGCTCTCAGGCAAAGACCTGAAACAGGACCGTAAGGGGTGGGACGCGAGACATACTCCTCGCCCTCAAGGCCGCACGCGGTGGATCATGCGCGGGAAGGCGATCGTCTCGCGCACGTGTTCGATTCCGCAGATCCAGGCGACACAGCGTTCGATGCCCATGCCGAAGCCGCCGTGCGGTACGGAGCCGTACTTACGCAGGTCTAAGAACCAATCGAAGGCCTCGCGCGGCAGGCCATGTTCGTCGATCTTCCTGACGAGGTCGTCGTATTCATGGATGCGCTGGCCGCCGCCGATGAGTTCGCCGTAGCCTTCGGGGGCGATGACGTCGACGCCGAGGGCGACTTCGGGCCGCACGGGATCAGGCCGCATATAGAAGGCTTTGATCTCGGTGGGAAAACGGTGGACCATGATGGGCCGGTCATAGCCCTCGCTCAACAACCCCTCGTCGGTGTTGCCGAAGTCGGCGCCCCACTGGATTTCGCTGCCCTTCGACTGTAGCGTCTTAACGGCATCGTCGTAGGACATGCGCGGGAAGGGGCGCTTGACGGATTCGAGTTTGGCGGTGTCGCGTTCCAACGTCTTCAGCTCTTGCTGACGCTCTTCGAGCACACGCGCGACGACGTATTCGACGAACTCCTCGGCGAGATCCATGATGCCGTCGAGCTCAACGAAGGGCATCTCGGGCTCGACCATCCAAAACTCCGTGAGGTGGCGTCGAGTCTTCGATTTTTCGGCGCGGAAGGTTGGGCCAAAACAATAGACTTTGCCGAGCGCCATGGCGGTGGCTTCGCTATAAAGCTGGCCGGATTGTGATAGGTACGCAGAGCCGAGATCGAAGTAAGGCGTCTCGAAGAGGGTCGTCGTGCCTTCGCACGCGGCGGGCGTCAGAATCGGCGTATCGGCCAGGGTGAAGCCGTTGTTGTCGAAGAAGTCCCGTGAAGCCTTCACGACAGAGTGCCTTACGCGGGCGATCGCGTGCTGCAGACGGCTGCGCAGCCACAGATGGCGGTGGTCGAGCAGAAAGTCAATGCCGTGCTCTTTCGGGGTGATCGGGAAAGGATCTTCGGCGGACACGGCCTGCAAGACCTCAATCGCTTCCACTTCGATTTCGTAGCCGCCCTCGGCACGATCCTCGGCGCGCAGTTGGCCGCGCACCCGCACGGAGCTCTCTTGTGTCAGATGTTTGGCGACTTCGAAGATCTCGTCGCCGACATTGGCTTTGACGACCACGCCCTGGATAAAGCCGGTCCCGTCACGGAAGATTGGGAAAGCGATCTTGCCGGACTTGCGAAGGTTATGGACCCAGCCTTCGAGGACGACGGTTCGGCCGGCGAAGTCTGCGGCCTTTTCGATTGTGATCCGTGGAGCGTCAGTCATGGGCCAGCAGGTCCTCTAGGCGGCTGAAGGAGTCGGAAGCGATCTCTACAGGCTTGTCGCGCTCGGGGTCTTCCATAAGATCCATGACCCAGGGCGTTCCGCCCGGCAACGTGCGCAGAGCCGCGACAGCATCTTGCCAGTCGATCGTGCCGCCTTCTTCGACAAGGGGGGCCCGACGCGAATCTTCATCGCCGCCGTTGTCGTTCAGGTGGACGAGGCGGATGCGGCTCTGCATCGCCTCAAATTCGGCGGTAACGCCTCCGGCGCGATGCGCTGAGCCGGTGTTGAAGCAATAGGAGATCGGCAGATGAGTGGTCTCCAGCAGCAGGTTGAGCCGCGAGGCGGATGACATCTGGTTGGCGATGTTCTCGACGAGCAGTTCGGTGCGCAATTGGCCGGCGAGAACGTTCAACTCGTCGAGCGCGTTGAAGGCGGCGTCGGCGCGGGCCTGGTCGTAGTCTTCGCCTTCCACCCCGACATGCTGAACGACAAACTCACAGGGAATCAGGTCGATTATTTCGAGGGCGCGCTTGATTTCGTCGGTAGCCTTGATCCGCTCTGCCTTCTCCTTGTGAGTGATGGCGATCAAGGCGTGAGAGTTTTCCGATTCGTCGAAATGCACCGGAGCATGCAAGGCGGTAACGCGCATTTCGGAGTCGCGGAACCAATGGCTGAGCTCTTCAATCTGGCTGCGCTGACGGTAGTTGAGGTGTGGCCGGGAGCAGTAAAGTTCGATTTCCTCGACGCCGGCGCGGGCCATTCGATCGAGCAAAGCAGTGGTCAGACGAGCGCGGCTCAACAGCTGTGTGGAGAATACTCGGCGCATGAGAGAAGGTCTGATTGTATCGGATTGAACGGGGACCGATTAGGCTGGAAAGATGTCCGCGATGCTGCCCGTCCTGCGTAGGGAACTCGACGTCATGCCCTCTCCGGTGGAGGATCGACCGGGTCTGCTGATGCGGGACCCATTCCAATTCACCGCGCATACGATCATCGTGCCGCCGCTGCTGGCGCGGGCGCTGCAATTCTTTGACGGCGACCACACGGAACTCGACCTGAAGGCCTACTTGGCAAGGGCCACCGGCGAGTTGGACGTTAGCGAGTTGTCGAAACACTTCGTCGATGCCATGGAGCAGGGCGGTTTCTTGGAGTCGGAGACGTTTTTTCGGCTACGGGACGAGAAGCGCAGAGCTTTCGCCGAGGCCCCCGTGAAGGAACCGGCGCACGCTGGGTCGGCCTACGATGACGAGCCGGATGCTCTGCGCAAGCAGCTCGACGACTGGGGCGCAAACGGCTCAGACGAGGATGTGGCGTCGGGCCGATTGGTCGGCATCGCCGCGCCGCATGTGAGCCCCGAGGGCGGGCGCCGAGGCTATGCGGCGGCCTATCGGCGCTTGCGGCCGGAACACGCCGGTAAGACGTTCGTGATCTTGGGAACCTCCCACTACGGAGCCGGCGAAAAGTGGGGACTGACCAGGAAGGCCTACAACACTCCGCTGGGGCCGATCGAGACAGACCAATCGTTTGTAGAAAAGCTGGCAAAGCGGGCTGGCGACGCCATCGAGATGGAAGACTACTGCCATGCGTCGGAGCATTCCATTGAGTTCCAGACGGTCTATCTGCAGCACGTTTTGGGCAAGCATCTTCCAGAGAGCGAGCGCTTGAAGGCGGCGCCGATCCTGTGTGGGGGCCTGAGCCAGAGCCTTTATGGCGGAGGTCGGCCGGAGGACAACGACCAAGTGCGACGATTCTTCGAGGCATTAGGGGAGACGGCGCAGGAGCGCGGGGACGAACTGGTGTTCGTGTTAGGGGTCGACTTGGCGCATATTGGGCGCCGCTATGGCGATGAGTCGTCCGCGGAGGCCGAAAAGGGCCACCTCGCGGAAGTGAGGCTCCGCGACGAAGAGCGGTTGACGCGCGTAGCAGCCGCGGACCGAGACGGCTACTACGCTCTTGTTGAGCCCAACCACGACGACTTGCGCTGGTGCGGCCATGGACCGTTGTATACGTTCCTGGCTTGCACCAAGGGCTTCGAGGGTCGCGTGCTCACCTACGAGCAGTGGAACATCGATCCGCAGTCGGTGGTGAGCTTCACGGCCATGGAATTCCGCGAAGTCTAGAGATCCACACCCGTTTCACGCCATTGGCCGGTCCGGGCCGACTCGATCACCATGTCGCAAACCTTCTGTGTTTGCAATGCGTTACGGAAATCAGGCTGGACCGGCCTGCCGGTTTCGAGGCCGATGACGAAATCCGCCAGGGCGTTCAAGAACGTATGCTCGTAGCCGATCGTCGTGCCGGGCACCCAGTACCGGTTCATGTAGGGGTGCTCGGAGTTCGTGACGTGAACCTTGCGCCAGCCAGTGAGGTGATCTTCGATCTTCCTGCCTGACTGCTTCTGTAGATACTCGAAATACTGCAGGTACTCAGGCTCTTCGAGGTCGAAGTAGAGGCTGCCGTCCGCGCCATTGAGCTCGAACGTGTTGAAATTCTTGCGTCCTCGAGCGTAACGTGTTGATTCAAAAGTGCCTAGCGAGCCATTGGCGAATTCCGCCAGGAACATGCAGGCATCGTCAATGCCGACGGGCTCCACTTTGCCGCTGACAGCGTGCTTACGTTCTTTGACGAAAGTTTCGGTCTTTGCCGTCACTCGGGTGATAGGGCCGTTGAGCCACATCGCGGTATCGATCGAGTGGGCCAGCAAGTCGCCGGTGACGCCGGAGCCGGCGTCGGCAATATCCAGCCGCCACAGTCCAGCGCCGCCCTGGGGAACGTCGGCGGCTATGGTCCAGTCCTGCAAATAAGTCGCTCGATAGTGGAAGGGGCGCCCGATGCGGCCCTCATCGACGACTTGTTTGGCCAGGGCGACGGCAGGAACGCGCCGGTAATTGAACCAGACCATGTTGGGGACGCCGGCCTTTTCGACGGCATGCGTCATTTCCTCGGCCTCGGCCACGGTCATGGCCAGCGGCTTTTCGCAGAGGATCATCTTGCCGGCCTGGGCCGCCGCAATGGCGATCTCCTTGTGCAGACGATTGGGAGCGCCGATGTCGATGAGATCGATGTCGTCAGCCTCAATCAGCCGGCGCCAATCCGTTTCGATTCGTTCGTAGCCCCACCGGTCAGCAAAATCTTTTGCTTTCTGTTGGTTGCGGGCTGCTACGGCCTTAAGAGCCGGACGATGTTCGACATCGAAGAAATCGTTGAGACGTTTGTAGGCGTTGGAGTGGGCACGGCCCATGAAGCCGTAACCAATCATCCCTACTCGGAGCTGCTTTGCCATTTATCCTCACTAGGTCCAGGAATCGTGCTTAGGCCACGAATAAGACCGGGACGATTGTAATACAGCGACCTCCGCTGAGGCGCTAGCTGGGTGTTCTTATGGAACTTAGGACTTGCAAGATTTGGATTCCTAGGTGATACTGCTCGTAGAGAAAATGATGACGGGATAAAGACCCCGGAATTAATTTTGCGCACATCCCGGCTCAGAACGTCAGTCCAACCCTTGCTCCTAAGGGACATTAAATCAACAACTTTGACGCTCTTCCGAAGTCGCATCCAGATAAGCTGACTGGCAAGAATTAATCAAATGACGCGCTTAGCGTGATGTTAAGCCGGTGAAGAAACAGCGGCGTTGTGCCGCAAGCGGCGACCTGGTTCGTCGCCCGCCGACTGAGTTCCAGCCTCAGACGGCAAAAGGAGGCTCCCGTGGAGCAGTTTGAAGAGCAGTTCTCCGACAGAAAGGACCCATTGGCGGCGGTAGCGCTGGAAGACAGCGACACGGCGGTAGCCGATGATGAGGATGACGAAGGCGTAGACGACAAGGACGGTGACGGATCGGATGCGGCTGACAGTTCCGCCGGACCTGAGGAAGCACTGTATACCGACGATCCGGTCCGGGTCTATCTGCGAGAGATGGGCGCGGTACCGCTGCTCACCCGGCAGGGTGAGGTGAATCTCGCTCAGCGCATGGAGCGTGGAACGTTTCAGGTCGAACGAGCACTCGCCCGTTCGGGAATCGTCGTCCGCTCCTACTGCCTCATGCAGGAGCAGTTGGAGAAGGGAGAGATTGAGATACACACGGTGATCGCCGGGGGCGATCCCGAAGAGTCGCAGTCCGACAAGCTGAAGCGCTTCAAGAAGGCCCAGCAGGACTTCGCCGCCGTCACCGCCCTGCGCAAGCAATTGCTCAAGATCGAGAAGAAGATTGAGGCCACGCCTACCCGCAACGTCAACGTATTGCGTCATTTAGGGTGGGACCGCAAGAGGCTGATCGTGAAGATCCAACGCGGCATCATGGCCCTGCCGCTGCAGCCCAAGGTCTGGACCGGTTTCCAAGAACAGTTGGCTGCGGCCAAGAAAGAGCTCGAGGTTCTGCGCGCGGAAGTGGATACGATTCGCGCCGAAGGACGGGCGAAGACCGCCGACTACCGTCGCGCCAAGCAGGCCCTAGAGGCCCGCGAAGCAGAAATTGGCGACTCGCTCGATAGTTTGCGAGCCGCCCTGCGCCGGTTAGTCGTCGGACAGCGCACCGCTGAGTCCGCCAAACAGGCCTTGGTTGAAGCCAACCTGCGCTTGGTCGTATCGGTGGCCAAGAAATACGTCAATCGCGGACTGCACCTGTTGGACTTGATTCAAGAAGGCAATATCGGCCTCATGCGCGCTGCCGAAAAGTTCGAGTATCGGCGTGGCTACAAGTTCTCGACCTATGCGACCTGGTGGATCCGCCAGGCGATCACCCGCGCGATTGCCGATCAGTC